>NZ_CDROCK010000041.1:0-64300 GCF_977020205.1 Pseudomonas sp. AIG
AACCGCCGACATTCTGCTTGTAAGGCAGACGCTCTCCCAGCTGAGCTAATCACCCTTCGCTTCGGTGTGGCGCGCATTCTACGGAGCGACCCAACCTCTGGCAAGCACTTTTTTAAATAATTTTCTCAGGCCTTCCAAAGGCTTAGAGAAGGGTTGGCCTATGAGACGGCGAAGACAATAATGCCCCCCTTTGTATAAAGGAGAGACTCACCCCATGTGGTTCAAAAACCTGCTTATCTATCGCCTGACCCAAGACCTGCCTGTCGATGCCGAGGCGCTGGAAACTGCACTGGCCACCAAACTGGCGCGTCCATGTGCAAGCCAGGAGTTGACCACCTACGGTTTCGTCGCGCCGTTCGGCAAAGGCGAAGATGCTCCACTGGTGCACGTCAGCGGTGACTTCCTGCTGATTTCCGCGCGTAAAGAAGAACGCATTCTGCCAGGCAGCGTCGTGCGCGACGCGGTCAAGGAAAAGGTCGAAGAGATCGAAGCCGAGCAGATGCGCAAGGTCTATAAAAAGGAACGCGATCAGATCAAGGATGAAATCATCCAGGCGTTCCTGCCGCGCGCGTTTATCCGTCGCTCATCGACCTTCGCCGCCATCGCGCCAAAACAAGGCCTGATCCTGGTCAACTCGGCCAGCCCGAAACGCGCCGAAGACCTGCTGTCGACCCTGCGTGAAGTGATCGGCACCCTGCCCGTCCGTCCGCTGACCGTGAAAATGTCGCCAACCGCGACCATGACCGAATGGGTCACCACGCAAAAAGCCGCCGACGACTTCTATGTACTGGACGAGTGCGAACTGCGCGACACCCACGAAGACGGCGGCATCGTCCGTTGCAAGCGTCAGGACCTGACCAGTGAAGAAATCCAGCTGCACCTGAGCACTGGTAAAGTCGTCACTCAGTTGTCGCTGGCCTGGCAGGACAAGCTGTCGTTCATGCTCGATGACAAAATGACCGTGAAGCGTCTGAAGTTCGAAGATCTGTTGCAGGATCAAGCGGAACAGGACGGTGGTGATGAGGCGCTGGGTCAACTGGATGCCAGCTTCACCCTGATGATGCTGACGTTTGGCGACTTCCTGCCGGCGCTGGTTGAAGCGTTGGGTGGGGAAGATACTCCGCAGGGGATCTAACGCCTTGTGATGTCCAAACTGTAGGAGTGAGCCTGCTCGCGATGAGGGACTGACATTCAACACAACTGTTGACTGAACGACCGCCATCGCGAGCAGGCTCACTCCTACATTTGTTTTGTGGTGTTCATTTAATAATAAGGATCAGGCCATGCGCGCACTGGCTGCACTCAGCCGCTTTGTCGGCAACACCTTCGCTTACTGGGTTCTGTTGTTTGCCGTTGTGGCATTCCTGCAACCAGCATGGTTCCTCGGTCTCAAAGGCGCGATCGTGCCGCTGCTAGGGCTGGTGATGTTCGGCATGGGCCTGACCCTCAAACTCGACGACTTCGCAGCCGTTGCGCGCCACCCGTGGCGTGTAGCGTTGGGCGTAGTCGCGCATTTCGTGATCATGCCCGGTGTGGCGTGGTTGCTCTGCCAGGTGTTTCACCTGCCACCGGAAATTGCCGTCGGGGTGATTCTGGTCGGTTGCTGCCCGAGCGGCACGTCGTCCAACGTGATGACCTGGCTGGCCCGTGGTGATCTGGCGTTGTCGGTGGCCATTGCTGCCGTCACCACCCTCCTCGCCCCGCTGCTGACCCCGGCACTGATCTGGCTACTGGCCTCGGCGTGGCTGCCGGTGTCGTTCATGGAGTTGTTCTGGTCGATCCTGCAAGTGGTGTTGTTGCCGATCGTTCTCGGCGTGGTTGCCCAGCGTGTGCTCGGCGACAAGGTCCGTCATGCCGTGGAAGTATTGCCGCTGGTATCGGTAGTCAGCATCGTGATCATCGTCACCGCCGTGGTGGCCGCCAGTCAGGCGAAAATAGCCGAATCGGGTCTGCTGATCATGGCCGTGGTGATGCTGCACAACAGTTTCGGCTATCTGCTGGGCTACTTCACCGGGCGCCTGTTCAAGCTGCCACTGGCCCAGCGCAAGTCGCTGGCGCTGGAAGTCGGCATGCAGAATTCGGGGTTGGGGGCCGCGTTGGCCAGTGCGCATTTTTCGCCATTGGCGGCGGTGCCGAGCGCGCTGTTCAGCGTCTGGCACAATATTTCCGGTGCGCTGCTGTCGACGTACTTCCGGCGCATGAGTGAAAAAGAAGATCGCGAGGCGGTGGCGCAACAAGCGGCCGACTGAGTCGCAAACTTGATCCTCGGGTTAATGCTGGTCAAACTATCGCGCAACGCGGGGACGACCCTGCGGCTCGATCGAGTCATTAATCTGGGGACGACCCCGTCAATCGATGGAGGTCTCTCATGTCCTGGATCATTCTGTTTTTCGCCGGCCTGTTCGAAGTCGGCTGGGCCGTCGGCCTGAAATACACCGACGGCTTCACCCGCCCACTCCCCACCGTTCTGACCGTTGCGGCCATGGCCATCAGCCTTGGCCTGTTGGGCCTTGCGATGAAGGAACTACCTTTGGGCACGGCCTATGCGATCTGGACCGGTGTCGGCGCGGTGGGCACGGTGATTGCCGGGATCATCCTGTTTGGCGAGTCGATGGCGTTGATTCGGCTGGCCAGTGTGGCGTTGATCATTACCGGGTTGATTGGCCTCAAGGTCAGCGCTTAGGCCACTACCGCTTTCGCGAGCAGGCTCACTCCTACAGAGAAACGCATTTCAAATGTAGGAGCGAGCCTGCTCGCGAAGAGGCCCTTAAAATCGCCGACTATCTGACTGCCCCGCGCAACTCCCCGACCAACCCCTGCAACGTCGCCGGCTCAGCCGCCTCAACGCCCACCGGCGCTCCCGCCACCAACGTCACCCGCGACCACAACCGGTGAAACATCCCTTTGTTCGGATCGCGACTGAAGAAACTCCCCCACAGTCCTTGCAACGCCAGCGGAATCACTGGCACTGGCGTCTCCTCCAGAATCCGCGTCAGTCCCCCCCTGAACTCATTCATCTCGCCATCGGCAGTCAATTTGCCTTCCGGGAAGATGCACACCAGCTCACCATCCTTCAGATATTGAGCAATCCGCGTGAAGGCCTTTTCGTAGATCTGGATATCTTCCTGGCGCCCGGCGATAGGAATCGCCCCCGCCGTACGGAAGATAAAGTTCAGCACCGGCAAGTTGTAGATCTTGTAGTACATGACAAAGCGAATCGGCCGACGCACTGCGCCACCAATCAGCAAGGCATCGACGAACGACACGTGGTTGCACACCAGCAATGCCGCGCCTTCATCCGGAATCGCCTCAAGGTTGCGGTGCTCGACGCGGTACATGGAATGGCTGAGCAGCCAGATCATGAAACGCATGCTGAACTCGGGGACGATCTTGAAGATGTAGGCGTTGACGCCGATGTTCAGCAGCGACACCACCAGGAACAGCTGCGGAATCGACAGCTTGACCACGCTCAACAGCACGATAGAAACGATCGCCGAAACCACCATAAACAATGCGTTGAGAATATTGTTGGCGGCAATCACTCGCGCACGTTCGTTCTCGGCGGTGCGCGACTGAATCAACGCGTATAGCGGCACGATGTAGAAGCCGCCAAAAATCCCGAGACCAAGGATATCGATCAGTACCGCCCAGGTGTGCACGAAGCCCAACACTTCAATCCAGCTATGACCGGTGACGCTGTCGGGGATTCCACCGGAATGCCACCACAGCAACAGCCCGAACACGGTCAGGCCGAACGAACCGAACGGCACCAGGCCGATCTCGACCTTGCGCCCGGAAAGCTTCTCGCAGAGCATCGAACCCAGCGCAATACCCACCGAAAACACCGTGAGAATCAGCGTGACCACGGTTTCATCACCGTGCATCCATTCCTTGGCATATGCCGGAATCTGCGTCAGGTAAATCGCCCCGACAAACCAGAACCACGAGTTGCCGACAATCGAACGCGACACCGCCGGGGTCTGGCCCAGACCGAGTTTCAGGGTGGCCCACGACTGGCTGAAGATGTTCCAGTTCAGGCGCATCTCCGGGGAGGCAGCCGCCGCGCGCGGAATGCTGCGACTGGCCAGATAACCCAGCACGGCAATGCCGACAATGGCCGTCGACACCAGCGGCGCGTAATGGGTCGACGACATGATGACCCCGGCACCAATCGTCCCGGCGAGAATCGCCAGAAACGTGCCCATCTCCACCAGGCCGTTGCCGCCCACCAGCTCATCCTCACGCAGCGCCTGCGGCAGGATCGAATATTTCACCGGTCCGAACAGCGCCGAGTGCGTGCCCATGGCGAACAGCGCCACCAGCATCAGCGACAAGTGATCAAAGAGGAAACCGACCGATCCTACGGCCATGATCGCGATTTCCGCGAGCTTGATCAGACGGATCAGCGCGTCCTTGGCGAACTTTTCGCCAAACTGTCCGGCCAATGCCGAGAACAGAAAAAACGGCAGGATAAACAGCAGCGCACACAGGTTGACCCAGATCGAACGGTCACCCTCGATGGTCAGCCGATAGAGAATGGCGAGGATCAGCGACTGCTTGAACACGTTGTCGTTAAACGCGCCGAGCGACTGCGTGATGAAGAACGGCAGGAAGCGCCGGGTGCGCAGCAGGTTGAACTGTGAGGGGTGACTCATCTTCCGTGTTTCCCTGATGTTTAAGGTAGAGAGGCCTGGGTACTGCTTATTGGATTCTCGAACCGCGATCCAGGCCACACCTTACCTAAACTTTTCAGGTTATTTCTTCAAACCTGCGATGCACGGCGAGACGAACAGCTCGCCACGCCAGGCGCCTTGCACCGTGCGTTTACCGACAATCAGCCACATCACCGCCAGCAACATCACCAACAGCGTGCCGACGACGCTGAAAAACGTCAGGTTCAGGGTGCTCGCCAGTTTCAACGTCGCCAGCGAATACACACCCAACGGGAAGGTGAAGCCCCACCAACCGAGGTTGAACGGGATGCCGTCGCGCAGGTAACGCACGGTGATCAGCAGCGCCATCAACATCCACCACAGCCCGAAGCCCCACAGCGTAATACCGGCCACCAGACCTAGACCCGCTGCGATTTCACCCATTCCCGGCAGACCGTTCGCCGCGAAGATCGCTGGCGCATCACCGCCGAGCAGCAACATGCCCAGCGCGCCGGTGCCGATCGGGCCGAGCGCCAGCCAGCTCGAGGCGGCCATGTTCTCGTGGGGCAGTTTATGCAGGGCCATGCGCAGCAGCAGGATCGTCAGAATGCTGAACGCTACCGGTAGGGAAAAGGCCCAGAGCACGTAGCTTGTCGTCAGCACCACCAGTTGCGAGTGAGCATCGGTGAGATGCGGCGCAAGCAGACCACCACTGGCCGCCGCCACTTCTGCCGCCACGACCGGCAGCAGCCAAACCGCAGTCATCTGGTCGATGCTGTGTTCCTGACGGGTAAACATCATGTACGGAATCAACACGCCGCAGGCCAGCGACATGGCTACGTCGAGCCACCACAGCACTTCGGCGAGATGGATCACGCCATCGCCCCAACGCGGCAGGCCGAACAGCAGAAAGCCGTTAATGATCGTGGCCAGACCCATGGGAATGGTGCCGAAGAACATCGATACCGTGGAATGGCCGAAAATCCGTCGCGCTTCATCGAAGAACAAGATCCAGCGTGCGGCATAGGCAGCGGCAAACACGGCGAACAACAGAATGTTGAACAACCACAAACCTTCGGCGATGGCGTGCAAGCCTGGAATGGCCAGTGGCAGTTGCGCCAGCGCCAACGCCAGCACACCGGTGCCCATGGTGGCGGCGAACCAGTTCGGAGTGAACTGGCGGATCACTTCGCGCGGATGCTGAAGCTGGCTGAACGGCTTGATGCCGGGTTTGGCGCTGTTGGGGCAAATCATCATGAACTCCTGTCCTCTGGTGAGGTTGAGTTCATGGTAGAACCGAATCGAATATCTATATAACGGGTAATATCTCTAACTGTTATCTGTTTTACCAATAAGCAGTTAAACGCTGCCTTCGCTCTCGATCACCAGAATCCGCGCCGCGCCTTGCGGATGGGCGACGTGCTCGGTGCCGACGCTCGCATAGAAGATGTCACCGACATCGAGCTGCACCTGCTTTTCTTCGCCCTGCTCACGGTAATGCATGACCACTTGGCCATCGAGCACCACAAACACTTCCTCACCATCGTTGACGTGCCATTTGTACGGCTGATCCGTCCAGTGCAGGCGCGTGGTGATGCCGTTCATGTTGGCGATGTCCAGCGCGCCCCAGGCGCGCTCGGCGGTGAAGGTCTTGCTGCGAATAATCTTCATGAGTCGATCCGTGAAAAGAAGGCTGGGCAAGGCTAACCGAAAGCGCGCCGGTTATGGAGCGCGGCACACCTTGGCTGCGGATGGGCGCAGACTCAGCAACAGCGCGGCAACCGCCAACACGATCAAAATCGCCCCGTAACCATCGGTGGTCGCCAGCAAACCGTAGCTGCGCGACAAGTGCCCGGCGAGCAACGCCGGCAGGCAGAACGCCAGATAGCTGAGCACGTAATAGGCCGCCATCAACCCCGCGCGCTCATGGGGCAAGGCCTGCGGTACCAGGCTGCGCACGGCGCCGAGAAATCCCGAGCCAAAGCCGCAACCGGCCACCAGCGTGCCGAGGAAAAACAACGCCAGGCTGGCGCTATGCACGCCTAACAGAATCAACACCAGGCCGATCGGCAACAGGCTCGCGCCCAACTGCAATGCCCGTGTAGCGGGACGATTGCGCAACGAAAAAATCATCAGCGCACCCGTCACCGTCAAGGCCGCCACGGTTGCGCCGCCGATCAGATTGGACGTCGAACCGGTGGCGGTGCGCACCAGCGATGGCGCGAGGGAGGCGTAGAAACCACCGAGCGCCCAGGTTGCCGTATTCAGCGGCAACACGCGCCACAACGTTGAACGTGCCTGCACCGGCACATGCAAAGTCGGCCGCAACGATGCCCACGCCCCCGCTTGCGGAGTGACACTTTCCGGCAGGCGCCAGACATAAATACCCTGCAATACAAACAGGGCGAGCAGCAGCCAATAGGTCAGTTGCAACGGCGCAGGCGCAAATTCGGCCAACAAACCGCAGCCCATGCCGCCCAATGCCATGCCGAGCAACGGCGCCACACTGTTGATCAACGGTCCTTGCTGACGGTCGGTGTCGAGCAGGGTCGCGCTCAAAACGGCCGTGGCCATGCCGGTGGCAAACCCTTGCAGTACGCGCGCACTGATCAGCCACGCCACGCTGTCAGCGTAGATAAACAGCAGCATCGCCAACGCATTGAGCAACACGGCAGTGAAGATCACCGGTTTACGTCCCAGGTGATCGGACAGCGAACCCACTGTTAATAGCGCGGCCAACAGACTCAGCGCATACACGCCAAAGATCAGCGTCAGCACCGCTGCCGAGAAGTGCAGTTGATCCTGATACAGGTGATACAACGGCGTCGGCGCCGTGGATGCCGCGAGAAAACTGAGTAAGGTGATCGCCAGAAACCACAGGCTGGATCGATTGGAAGCAAGGCTGTTCATGTGCACACTCCGCAAAAGCTAATTTTTTGCTTTTGCGGAGTGTGCTACTGCCTCGCGCTTAAAGCAAATTCTTTGTGTTAAGGTCTGCCCCATGGCTATTAAAGAAGGTTTACGCCCCGGCGGCCGCAGTGCCCGGGTGCAAGATGCAGTTCATTCGGCAGTCCGTGCGCTTCTGCAGGAACAGGAGCGTTCGACCGTGACCGTCCCGCAAATCGCCGCACGCGCGGGGGTCACGCCGTCGACGATTTACCGTCGCTGGGGTGACTTGTCGGCATTGCTGGCCGACGTCGCCCTCGCCCGCATGCGCCCGGACAGCGAGCCAGTGCAGACCGGCAGCTTGCGCAGTGATATTCGCGCGTGGGCCGAGCAGTATCTCGACGAGATGAGCTCCGAGCCGGGTCGCAACATGATGCGCGACGTGCAGGCGAGCGCTACGCCGGGGTATTGCGTGACGATCATTGGCGCGCAATTGCAGACGATCATCGAGCGGCATCCGGAAGCGGCGGCGCCGAGTGTCGATCGGCTGATCAATCTGGTGGTCGCGCCGGTGGTGTTTCGGATTCTGTTTTCGGCGGCGGCGCTGGAGGTGGATGAACTGCATCGGTTGATTGATATCGCGCTGCGTCAGGACTGACGCCATCGCTGGCAAGCCAGCGATGAGGCCCGACCGGTCACTACAAAAACCACCCGGTTCCGCCCCTGCGACACCCCGCCACGCCACGACCTTGGTCGACACTGACTAACCGCCCCGCGCATGCGAGACTGTCCGCCCGGGCAGGAGTGCCGGGGAGTCTTTTGTCGGGAGTGTTGCATGTCGCTGTCCACCGGGCTGATCGCCGCCGTCGCCCTGGCCTATATGGCCATCATGTTCGCCATCGCCTTCTACGGCGACCGGCGCAGCGCGCCGTTGCCGCCGCGCATGCGTGCCTGGGTGTACAGCCTGTCGCTGGCAGTTTATTGCACCAGTTGGACGTTCTTCGGCGCCGTTGGCCAGGCAGCCGAACAACTGTGGTCGTTCCTGCCGATTTACCTCGGGCCGATTTTGCTGCTGGTGGGCGCGCCGTGGGTCCTGCAAAAAATGGTGATGATCAGCAAACAGGAGAACATCACCTCCATCGCTGACTTTATCGCCGCGCGTTACGGCAAATCACAATCGCTGGCAGTGGTCGTAGCGCTGATCTGTCTGGTCGGCGTCCTGCCCTACATCGCCCTGCAACTCAAAGGTATCGTTCTCGGCGTGAACCTGTTGATCGGCGCCGGGGCGGACGCCATGGGCACTCGCGCCCAGGACACCGCGCTGATCGTTTCGCTGGTGCTGGCGCTGTTCACCATTGTCTTCGGAACGCGCAACCTCGATGCCACCGAGCACCACCGTGGCATGGTGCTGGCAATTGCCTTCGAATCGCTGGTCAAACTGTTCGCGTTTCTCGCCGTCGGTGCCTTCGTCACTTATGGCCTGTATGACGGTTTCGATGACCTGTTCAACCAGGCCATGCTCGCCCCGCGCCTCGAGGAATACTGGAAAGAAACCATCAATTGGCCGTCGATGGTGGTGCAAACCGGCGTGGCAATGATGGCAATCATCTGCCTGCCCCGGCAGTTCCACGTCACGGTGGTGGAGAACATCGACCCACAGGATCTGCGGCTGGCCAAATGGGTGTTTCCCGCCTATCTCGCGCTGGCCGCGTTGTTTGTAGTCCCGATCGCGCTGGCCGGTCAGATGATGCTGCCGAGTGACGTACTGCCCGACTCCTTCGTGATCAGCCTGCCCTTGGCGCAGGCGCATCCGGCGCTGGCGATGCTGGCGTTTATCGGTGGCGCGTCGGCGGCCACGGGCATGGTGATTGTCGCCAGCGTGGCGTTGTCAACCATGGTCTCCAACGACATGCTGTTGCCGTGGCTGCTGCGGCGCAATAACGCCGAGCGCCCGTTTGAAGTGTTCCGCCAGTGGATGCTCTCGGTACGCCGCGTGAGCATCGTAGTGATTCTGCTGCTCGCGTACGTCAGCTATCGCTTGCTTGGTTCCACTGCCAGCCTGGCGACCATCGGCCAGATTGCCTTCGCTGCGGTGACCCAACTGGCACCCGCGATGCTCGGCGCGCTGTACTGGAAGCAGGCCAATCGCCGTGGTGTTTTCGCAGGCCTGGCCGCCGGTACATTTCTGTGGTTTTACACGCTGATCCTGCCGATTGCCGCGCACAGCCTCGGCTGGTCGCTAAGCAGTTTTCCGGGATTGGCGTGGTTGCACAGCAATCCGCTGAACCTGCCGATTACCCCGCTGACCCAAGGCGTCGTGCTGTCGCTGGCCGGTAACTTCACGCTGTTTGCCTGGGTCTCGGTGCTGTCGCGTACTCGAGTCTCGGAGCATTGGCAGGCCGGGCGCTTCATTGGTCAGGAGATCAGCGCACGGCCCAGTGCGCGGTCGATGCTGGCGGTGCAGATCGACGACTTGCTGCAACTGGCCGCGCGCTTTGTCGGCGAAGAACGTGCGCGCCAGAGCTTCATTCGCTTCGCCTATCGCCAGGGCAAAGGCTTCAACCCGAACCAGAATGCCGACGGCGAATGGATCGCTCACACCGAGCGTTTGCTGGCTGGTGTTCTCGGCGCTTCTTCGACGCGTGCTGTAGTAAAAGCCGCCATCGAAGGTCGGGAAATGCAACTGGAGGATGTAGTCCGAATCGCCGACGAAGCCTCGGAAGTGCTGCAGTTCAACCGCGCCCTGCTGCAAGGTGCGATCGAGAACATCACCCAAGGCATCAGCGTGGTCGATCAGTCGCTGAAACTGGTGGCGTGGAACCGGCGTTATCTGGAACTGTTCAACTACCCCGACGGTTTGATCAGTGTCGGCCGGCCGATTGCCGACATTATTCGCTACAACGCCGAGCGCGGTTTGTGCGGCCCCGGTGAAGCGGAAGTGCACGTTGCCCGCCGTCTGCACTGGATGCGTCAGGGCCGCGCGCATACGTCTGAGCGGCTGTTCCCCAACGGCCGGGTGATCGAGTTGATCGGCAACCCGATGCCCGGCGGTGGTTTCGTCATGAGTTTCACCGACATCACCGCGTTCCGCGAAGCCGAGCAGGCACTGACCGAAGCCAACGAAGGATTGGAGCAACGAGTCAGCGAGCGCACCCAGGAACTGGCGCAACTCAACGTCGCGCTGACCGAAGCCAAGGGCACCGCCGAAGCCGCCAACCAGTCGAAAACCCGCTTCCTCGCGGCGGTCAGCCATGACTTGATGCAGCCGCTGAACGCCGCTCGACTGTTCTCGGCCGCCCTCT
This sequence comes from Pseudomonas sp. AIG, assembly GCF_977020205.1. Taxonomy (NCBI): domain Bacteria; kingdom Pseudomonadati; phylum Pseudomonadota; class Gammaproteobacteria; order Pseudomonadales; family Pseudomonadaceae; genus Pseudomonas; species Pseudomonas sp. AIG. Next base: position 10,841 of record NZ_CDROCK010000041.1, read on the forward strand.
CCCACCAGGATGACGGCTTGAGCAACGAGGCGCAGAAACTGGTGCAGCACCTCGACAGTTCGTTGCGCTCGGCCGAGGACTTGATCAGCGATCTACTGGATATTTCCCGGCTGGAAAACGGCAAGATCAACCCGGACCGCAAGCCGTTCGCCATCAATGAGTTGTTCGATATTCTCGGTGCCGAGTTCAAGGCACTGGCCCAGGAACAAGGTTTGACCTTCCGCGTGCGCGGCAGTCATTTGCGCATCGACAGCGACATCAAACTGCTGCGAAGGATTCTGCAGAACTTCCTCACCAACGCGTTCCGTTATGCCAAAGGCCCGGTGCTGCTGGGTGTGCGTCGGCGTGGCGGCGAACTGTGCCTGGAAGTCTGGGATCGCGGGCCGGGGATTCCGGAAGATAAACAGCAGGTGATTTTCGAGGAATTCAAACGCCTCGACAGCCATCAGACCCGCGCCGAAAAAGGCCTCGGGCTGGGGTTGGCGATTGCCGATGGTTTGTGCCGTGTACTCGGACATACCTTGCGTGTGCGTTCGTGGCCGGGGCGCGGCAGTGTGTTCAGCGTCAGCGTGCCGCTGGCTCGCTCACAAGCGGTGCCGGCGAGCGCCGCCGTCGAATTGAACGGCAAGTTGCTGAGCGGCGCGCAGGTGCTGTGCATCGACAATGAAGACAGCATTCTGATCGGCATGAACAGCCTGCTTAGCCGCTGGGGCTGTCAGGTGTGGACGGCGCGTAATCGTGAGGAATGTGCGGCGCTGCTGAGTGACGGCGTGCGACCGCAACTGGCGTTGGTCGACTATCACCTCGATCACGGGGATACCGGCACCGAGCTGATGGCGTGGTTGCGTACACGCCTGGGTGAACCGGTGCCAGGGGTGGTGATCAGCGCTGACGGGCGACCGGAGATGGTCGCGCAGGTGCATGCGGCGGGGCTGGATTATCTGCCGAAGCCGGTCAAACCGGCGGCGTTGCGGGCGTTGTTGAGCCGGTATTTGCCGCTGTAGAAGCAAAAGATCGCAGCCTCCGGCAGCTCCTGCATTGGTATGGCGTACATCCTGTAGGAGCTGCCGGAGGCTGCGATCTTTTGATCTTTATTCAGGGAGTTCGACGAGACCATCGACATCGGTCATCGCCCGCTCCAGCAAATCCGCCGGCAAACTCTTGCTCGCCCGCGCGCCGAGCAATTTGAGTTGCTCACTGCGACTGACCAGGTTGCCGCGACCTTCTGTCAGCTTGTTACGCGCTGAGCTGTAGGCTTTATCCAGCTGTTGCAGTCGATTGCCGACCTCGTCGAGATCCTGAATAAACAGCACGAACTTGTCGTACAGCCACCCGGCGCGCTCAGCGATTTCCCGGGCGTTCTGACTTTGGCGTTCCTGTTTCCACAGACTGTCGATCACCCGCAACGTCGCCAGCAAAGTGGTCGGACTGACGATGACGATGTTGCGGTCGAAGGCTTCCTGAAACAGCGATGGCTCTGCCTGCAACGCTGCTGAAAACGCTGCTTCGATCGGCACGAACAGCAAAACGAAATCAAGGCTGTGCAGGCCTTCCAGACGTTTGTAATCCTTGCCGGCCAGGCCTTTGACGTGATTGCGCAACGACAGCACGTGCTGCTTGATTGCGATCTGCCCGAGAGTGTCGTCGTCGGCAGCAACGTATTGCTGATACGCGGTAAGACTCACCTTGGAGTCCACCACCACTTGCTTGTCGCCCGGCAGGTAAATGATCACGTCGGGCTGGAAGCGCTCGCCATCCGGGCCTTTGAGATTGACCTGAGTCTGGTACTCGCGGCCCTTCTCAAGACCGGCGTGTTCGAGCACCCGTTCGAGAATCAGCTCACCCCAGTTGCCTTGGGTTTTCTGGCCTTTGAGGGCACGGGTGAGGTTGGTGGCTTCGTCGCTCAGACGCAAGTTGAGCGCCTGCAAGCGCTCCAGCTCCTTGGCCAGCGAGAAACGCTCGCGGGCCTCGGCCTGATAACTTTCTTCCACGCGTTTTTCGAAGGATTGAATGCGTTCCTTGAGCGGATCGAGCAACTGACCGAGGCGTTGCTGACTGGTCTCGGCAAAACGCTGTTCGCGCTCATCGAAGATCTTCCCGGCCAGCTCGGCAAACTGCGCGCGCAGTTCATCGCGCGAGCCTTGCAGGTCGTTGAGGCGTTGCTGGTGGCTTTCCTGTTGCTCGCGCAGCTCGGCGTTGAGCGAGGCGGCTTGAGCGTCGAGGCGGCGCAGCTCAGCTTCCTTGTTCGCGCGTTCGAGGTTCCAGGCGTGGGAGGCATCGCGGGCGTCGTCACGTTCGATCTGCAGCAGTTCGACTTCCCGGCGCAGGGCCGCCAGGTCAGCCTGTTTGGCGGCGTTGGCCTGGCCAAGATCGGCGACTTCATCGCGGCTGGCATCGAGCTGCGCGTTGAGCCCGTCCTGGGCCAGTTGCGCCATGGCCAGACGCTCTTCGAGCAGGGCGACCTCGGCCTGCCCATTGCTGGTCCGGCGTTGCAGCTGCCAGGCCAATGCCAGCAGTGGCAGTCCCGCCCCTGCAAGCCCCAGCAATACGCTGGTCAAGTCCATCGCCATAGCCACTCCCGCCAATCTTATAAAGCCTGAAGGTTAACCAAGGTGTCAGGTCTTGGACAGCTCAGTCTTCGAGCAGACCGAGTTCCTGCTGCGCGCGACGATCGCCGGCACGCGCGGCCTGACGCAGCAGATCCTGACCGATGCGACGGTCCCGTGCGTTACCGCACTCGCGGCACATCAATTGGCCGAGACGGCTTTGCGCAACCACCACGCCATCACGCGCCGGTTGTTTGAGCAGGCGGCCAGCGAGGTGTTTGGCATTGTGACTGTCGCTCAGGCGCGGGCTGTCGAGCAGCCATTCGGCAACACGAACGGTAAATCGCTTGGGCGGGGTAACAGGAGGAGTTTGTGAGGTAACAGAGTCTGATACTGAGCGAAACTTCATAAAGCACTGTGGGACGAATCGGAAGGCGCGCCACTCTACTCTCTTTTTCTTACAGGTAAAGTCGAAAAACAACCCGGCACGCCCGTCCTAGAGCAAGCGCTCGGGACAATCCACAGAAGCTGTGGATAACTCAGTGGACAACCGTCCTCCAACCCTCGCAAAGCCTTATGGAATGGGGCTCGCAGTCAAACTGACGATTTTTTCACCAACAAAAAAAAGCGATGTTTTTCATTGACTTAAACTTTCGATGCAGGCAGCGACCGGGGTCAGGATTGTTGTGACAGCGCCGTTACAGCGTGCGCAACTAATGTGCACAAGTACCTGTTACCCGGTTATATCGCTGCGCTTTTTCGGGTCGTTTTGGCAGTCGGTCTGGGGATAAACCAGTCTGGCACGCGCTTTGATGAACATATCTTCACCGACCGACGGTCGAAGAATGCGCCAATGGCGGGCAATTCAGCAGAATACTCAAGCGGACTCAGCTGGTGCCTGCAATCTTTTTCGATGCAGTGTTTGCTTTACCCATTTCGATCCGTTAGTATCCGCGGAGTTAGTACCAAGCTGAAAGTCAATTCCGGTCGAACACTTCCCCACGGTCAGCCTTCTCAAAAGAAGCCCTACCGAAAAAGCGGGAACGACCCCTCGATGGTTTCCAGGTAAATCTTGCGACGACACTGCCTTCGAATGATGCGAAGGGTGTTGCGAAGAACACTTACTCTGACCGAACCAACCTGCAAATTGATCAGGATCTTCACCCCGGGCCCAGAACCTTTGCCCTCGTTGTGATGCCTGCCCTCCTAAGTACCTACCTGCCAGCCCAAGCGCGCCAACTTATCAGCGCTTCAAACTGGCTGCTTTGTTCCAGTCGGGTTCTTCGTTCGACCAATGGTGGTCGACGTTACTGGAACGTTTTAACGTTGCACGGTTCTTATCCGTGTCATTTGTAGGAACACCTAATAACTATGTCTACTCAAATCCATACTCAGGATGCCATTCGCACCCTAACCAACGCTTTTGCACCAATGAACTGCCTGATCATGGCCGCTCGCAAAGGCTGCTTCAGCTTCACACTGGTCAACGAACACGGTATCGCCCGCCACAGCGAGCGTCTGTACCCCGATCAGTACTCCAGCGCTGAACCGCTGCAGGCCGTGATCGACCGTACCCGCCAGGCATTGATTGCCTGAGAGCCGAAAAGGCTGCAAAAGCAAAAGCCCCGCACAAAATGCGGGGCTTTTTATTGCCTGATGTTTCGCTTTTACCCTTCAGCGGCTAAGCACCATCGGATATAACGAATATTCCCGGCAGCGGGAAATATTTTAAAAACAGGCCTTTACGTCGCGAATATGACACTACACTTCAACTCAAGCGGCGTGATCCGCTTGCGGCGAGCCTGAACCGATCCACAGCTGCCAAGCCCCCCCCTTCAGGACTCGCCATTAATAACAAGAACCGAGGGTTTTATGGGTATCGCTGCCAGCGAACTGTGCCGCTACGTGATCCGTCCTACGTTGATCTACCTGGGACGCCACAGCGCGACTGCCGAATCTCTGCTGCTGGGCATCGCCGCCAGTCAGTCAGCCCTGGGTTCCGCCCTGCATGACCGCCGTGGCCATGGCCTCTACCGCATCGCCGAGCAGCGCCATCAAGCCCTTTGGGATGATTATCTGGCACTCGATCCGGAACGTGCCAGCCTGGTGCGCGGCCTCGCCAGTCAGCATGCGTTCCTGACCGGCCCGCACCTGGAACTGACGGTCAATCTGCGTTACGCCACGGCCATCGCCTGGCTGCTGGTCGAAGAGCAAAACCCCACTCTTCCCGATTCCAACGATTTGCTGGGAATGGCGCGCATCTGGCGCCAGACCTTTCAACCCCAAGGTCGCCTGCGCGACTTCACTTACGCCTGGCACACCTGTGTTTCAACGGTGAATCAGGTCGCTTGTTGACCGGCCGGATTCAGAAGATCTGCCAACAGGTCGCGATTCTGGTCGGATTGTCCTACAAAACCGCTCTAACTCAAGGCATACGGACTATAGCGCTGGGACGAAAATCTTGGTAATTTTCGCCCCGGTGATCACCAGGAGTTCTAATAATGAAAAAAGTCATGCTCAAAACCACCCTTAGCCTCGCCGTTACCATGGCATCCACCCAGATCTTCGCAGCTGGCTTTGCCATCAACGAACACAGTATCAGCGGGATGGGCACTGGTTACGCTGGGCGATCCTCTTCTGCCGACGACGCAAGCACTGTATATGGCAACCCTGCCGGCATGTCGCGCCTCAAGCGCGAACAAGTCACTGGCGGTGTTGCATTCCTCGATGCAAAAACCGATATCAGCGACGCCAGCTCCAGCCCTAACGGCGGCAGCAACAAAGGCGACATGGTGCCCTTCACCTCCGTACCTATGGGCTTCTACGTCAAACCGATCGATGATCATTGGGCATTCGGCCTCGGCGTCTACGTGCCGTTCGGCCTGATTACCGACTACGAAAAAGGCTTTGCCGGCCGTTACTTCGGCAGCAAGTCCGAAGTACAAGTGATCACCTTCCAGCCAACCGTCAGCTACGCTTTCAACGACAAGGTGTCGATCGGTTTTGGCCCGACCATCAACCGCATCGACGGTACACTGGAATCCAACCTGTCGATCACTCAGGCCGCGCCGGATGGCAAGGTCAAGATCAAGGGTGACGATACCGCGCTGGGCTACAACATCGGTGTGCTGGTACAAGCCACTGACACCACTCGCCTGGGTCTGACTTACCACTCGAAAGTCGACTACAAGCTCGAAGGCAACACCAAGGTCAACTACGGTGTGCTGGGTGCAATCGGTCTGGGCGCCAACCAGAAGTACGATGCTTCGCTGAAGATCACCACGCCTGAATCCGTCGACTTCTCGGTCACCCAGGCGATCAACGATCGCTGGAACGTGTATGCCGGTTCGACCTGGACCCGTTGGAGCCAGCTGGAAAAAATCACCGTCAAGAACTCTGGTGTGCAGCCTTTGCTGGCCGGTCAGTTCGGTGAAATCACCGAAGACCAGAACTGGCACGACTCCTGGGCTTACGCCGTGGGTACGTCGTACCAGTTGAACAAGGAATGGGTACTGCGTACCGGTCTCACCTTCGACCAGTCGCCGACCAACAACGTCGACCGTTCGCCACGCATTCCTACCGGTGACCGGACCATCTTCAGCATCGGTGCCGGCTGGAGCCCGACTGAAGACCTGACCATCGACGTTGCTTACTCGTACCTGAAAGAAGAGTCGGTGAAGATCCGCAACGAAAACGATCGTGGCCAGACCTACGACGCCAAGTATGAAAACTCGGCAAACGGTTTCGGTGTCGGCGCGACCTACCGCTTCTGATGCTGCACGGCGAGGCTAACCCCTCGCCCACAAAAAGCCCCGCTCTCTTTGCAGAAAGCGGGGCTTTTTAATGCCTGATGTTTGCGACACGTGTAAGAGCTGTCGAGTGCAACGAGGCTGCGATCTTTTGATCTTGTTTTTTCAAATCAAAAGATCGCAGCGTGCCGCAGCTCCTACAAAATCATCGCCGACCTACGGATTCAAGGCTTCAGCGGTTTCGAGGCGATAGCCTTTTCGATCGCGGCGATAAATTCCGGATCATCCGGCTTGGTCAGGCTGGAGAAATTGGCGATCACCTTGCCCTGGCGATCAACCACATACTTGTAGAAATTCCACTTCGGCGCACTGCTCTGTGCCGCGAGCACCTGAAACAGATGCGTAGCGTCATCACCACGGACTTTCTGCGGCTCGGTCATGTTGAACGTCACGCCATAGTTGGCGTAGCAGACCTTGGCGGTCTCGGCGCTATCCTTGGACTCTTGCTTGAAGTCATTGGAGGGGACGCCGAGCATCTCAAGCCCCTGCCCTTCGTAGCGCTTATGCAGCGCTTCAAGGCCTTCGAACTGCGGGGCAAAACCGCAGAAGCTGGCGGTGTTGACCACCACCAACGGCTTGTCGGCGTACTGTTTACACAGATCGATGGAGTCCTTGGCTCGCAGCTTGGGCAGCGAGCCTTGCAGCAATTCGGGACAGTCAGCGGCCTGAGCCAGACCAGTCAACGCCATCAGCAACGCGGGAACAGCACACCAGCGCATCAGCATGTCGAACATCCTTGAGCAATCGTCAGACTTCGACGTTACTCGCCATGCCTGTTTCTAGCAAATGCTCATGCCCAACTGCATCAGCGCCAGACCGCCCTGATGCCAGCCCCACCACACCAGCGCCAGCACTGCGGCGCCGAGTGCGGTGACGACGATACGTGGCCAGAGCCGACTCATGCGGCGCCCGCTGCGGCTTGCAGACGTGCGACCGGACGCTCGCGCACTGGCCAGTTCAACGCGGCCGCCAGCAGACTCAGCAGAATCGCTACTTGCCAGATCAAGTCATAACTCCCGGTTCGGTCATACACCACCCCGCCCAGCCAGCCACCCAGGAACGAGCCGAGCTGATGAAACAGGAACACGATGCCACCGAGCATGGACAGATTTCGTACGCCAAACAAGGTCGCCACCGTACCGTTGGTCAACGGCACCGTCGACAGCCACAGGAAGCCCATCGCCATGCCAAACAAGTAGGCCGATGTGGTCGTCACCGGCAGCCACAGAAACAGCACAATCACCACCGCGCGCAACAGGTATAACGCCGTCAGCAAGCGCGGCTTGGACATGCGTCCGCCGAGCCAGCCGGCGGTGTAGGTGCCGAAGATATTGAACAGGCCGATCAACGCCAGCACTGTGGTGCCAACACTGGCAGGCAGATGCTGATCGACCAGGTAGGCCGGCAGGTGTACGCCGATGAACACCACCTGAAAACCGCAGACGAAAAAACCGAACGCCAGCAACCAGAAGCCGGAATGCGAGCAAGCTTCGCGCAGGGCCTCGGACAGTGTTTGTTCATGGCCGAGTACCGGCAGCGGCTTGTCCTTGAGCATGCTCACCAGCGGCACGATCAGCGCCACCAGCAGGCCGAGCACCAACAGCGCTGCCGACCAACCGAGCCAGCCGATCAACCCGAGGGTGCCCGGCAACATGGCGAACTGGCCGAACGAACCGGCGGCGCTGGCAATGCCCATACCCATGCTGCGTTTTTCCGCTGGCACGGCACGACCCACCACGCCGAGGATCACCGAAAACGAGGTGCCGGACAGGCCGATACCGATCAGCAGACCCGCGCTCAACGACAGCGTCACCGCCGAGTCCGACAGGCCCATGCACACCAGGCCCAACGCATACAGCACACCACCAATCAGCACCACTTTGGCCGCGCCGAAGCGGTCAGCCAATGCACCGGTAAACGGTTGCGCCAGACCCCAGATCAGGTTCTGCAAGGCAATGGCGAAGGCAAACACCTCTCGCCCCCAGCCGAATTGCGCACTCATCGGTGACAGGAACAAGCCGAAACCGTGCCGCACGCCCAATGACAACGCCAGGATCAGCGCACTCCCGACCAACACCCAACCGCACGTACGCCACATCGATGTCATTGTTATTCTCCGCTTGCGGGTATATACCCGCTTGAGTTTGGAAAAAACCGGCCTCAGGCCAGTTCATCCAGCAATCTGAGCAAGGTTTCACGCTTCTCGGCACCCAGTCGGTCGATCAACCGCTGCTGTGCCGCTTCCCAGGCCGGCAGTGCCGCTGCCAGGCGTTGCACGCCGGTCTCGGTGAGCTTGACGATGCGGTTACGCATGTCCTCGCCTTCGGCCAGCGCCACCAGCCCCTCGCCTTCGAGCACCCGCAGATTGCGCCCGAGGGTGCTGCGATCCAGGCCCATGGCTTCGGCGAGTTCAGAGATGCTTGGTTGATCGAGACGCTGCAGGTTGCACAGCAAAGAATACTGGGCAACGTTGATCCCGAAGCCGTCGAGAGCGCCGTCGTAATGCCTGCTGACGCCACGCGCGGCGCGACGCAGGTTGGTGCACAAACACTGAGAAGGAAGCATGATGCGTGTATATACCCGCGACTGTGTTAAATCAAGTTACAGATGAGTTTACCCGTAACATTTGTGCTGCCTGACAAATCGCTATCGCGAGCAGGCTCACTCCTACAGGGGTACGCGGTCAACTGTAGGAGTGAGCCTGCTCGCGATGAGGCCGGTATGACCAGTAGAAATCCATCAGGCCAAAACCACTCCAACCAGCACCACCATCTCCAGCAATTCCAGCAACGCCCCTGCCGTATCACCGGTCGTCCCGCCCAACCGCCGCACCATCACCTGCCGCAACCAGACAAACACACCGACAGCGATCACCAGCGCAACGACGGCACTGAACCCGGCAATCAGCAAGCAGACCAATGCACTGACGCCCAGAACCCACCATCCAGCCTTGCGCGGTAAATGATCCGCCAACGCCTGCCCCAACCCGCCAGCCCGCACATACGGCGTGGTCAGAAACAACCCAAGCAACGCCGCCCGCCCGAGCAGCGGCACGATGATCAACGCCAGCCCATGTCCCTGCTCGATCAACGCCAACAACGCAGCAAACTTGAGCAACAACACCAACACCAGCGTGACCACCGCAATCGGCCCACTGCGCGGGTCCTTCATGATCGTCAGCGTACGCTCACGATCACCAAAACCGCCGAGCCAGGCATCGGCGCTGTCGGCCAGACCATCAAGGTGCAAGGCACCGCTGAGCAACACCCACACCGTCAGCAGCAGTGCTGCGTGCAGCAGCAACGGCGCGCCGTTCAAGGCGAGATTCAACGCCCACAGGATCACGCCGAACAGCAGACCCACCAGCGGATAAAACAGCAGCGAACGGCCAAGCTGTTCCGGCTCGGGCATGCCCGGTAAACGAATCGGCAGACTGCTGAGAAATTGCAGGGCGATCCACAACGGCAACATGTCAGCAACCTTCCTTGAGTGAACCGTCAGCCTCGACCGTCAGCGCAAACAACGCGCCGTGAGCGACCTCGACATTGAGCAGTTGCTCGCGCGGCAACCCGCGCGCTTGCGCCAGCAACAAACGCATCACACCGCCATGACTGATCAGCAACACCCTCTCACCGGCGTAAGCACTGTGCAGGCGCGCAACGGCCGCCAGCACTCGAGAAGAAAACTCGCTGACCGGTTCACCCTGCGGCGGCGTAAACGAATACGGATCGGCCCAGAACACCCCCAAGGCCTCGGCATCGGTCTCCATCAACGCTGCCGCGCTCTGCCCTTCCCACGCACCGAAATGCAGTTCTTGCAAATCCTTGTCGAGATGCACGGACAGGTTCAGTTGCTCACCCAACTCTGCGGCAAACCGCGCACAACGTTGCAACGGCGAACTGATGATCCGAACCCACGGCCCACCCTCGACCACGGCCGCACGCATTTGCGTCCAGCCCTTGTCGGTCAGCGCATCGTCGAGACTGCCACGCAGACCACCGCCCAGTTCCGTCTCACCGTGGCGCAACAGATCCAGATGCAATGTCATGCCGGACGATCCGCCACCGCTGCTTCGGCGAACGTCGCCATCTGCCCGTGCAGATCACAGGCCAAGCGCAACAGAGGCACCGCCAACGCCGCACCGCTGCCTTCACCCAGACGCAGACCGAGTTCCAGCAGTGGCTCGGCGTTCAGCGTTTCCAGCACATGGCGATGGCCCGGCTCGGCACCGCGATGACCGAACAACAACCACTCGCGGCAAGCCGGATTCAAACGCACCGCAACCAGCGCCGCGACCGTGCAGATAAAGCCGTCGACCAGCACCGCAACGCCTTCTTGAGCCGCCGCCAGATACGCACCGACCAGCGCGGCGATTTCGAAACCACCCAGATTGAACAAGGTTTGCAACGCATCGCCACGCTGCGCTGCATGCAATGCCAGCGCCCGCTCAATCACTTGTGCTTTATGACTGACACCTTCGGCATTCAGCCCGGTGCCGGGACCGGTCAGATGCGCCACCGGGCAATCGAGCAAGGCGCAGGCCAACGCACTTGCCGCCGTGGTGTTGCCAATGCCCATTTCACCGCCGATGAACAACTGTGCCCCAGCCGCTTTTGCCCGCAACAGACTGTCGCGACCGGCCTGCAACGCCAGCTCGCCCTGGGCCTGATTCATCGCCGCACCCAGCACGAAGTTCGCCGTGCCCGGGCCAATGTTCAAGTGGCGCACACCCGGCAGATTCAACGATGGATTCACCGTGCCCAGATCGACCACTTCCAGCTGCGCGCCGAGCTGACGCGCCAGCACGCTGATCGCCGCGCCGCCACTGACGAAGTTAAGCAGCATTTGCCCGGTGACTTCCTGCGGAAACGCCGAAACCCCTTCCGCCACCACGCCGTGATCGCCGGCAAAAATCGCGATCCAGACCTGCGCCAGCGTCGGTTTGACCTGACCTTGCAGACCGGCCAGTTGCACCGCCACCGATTCCAGTCGACCGAGCGAACCAGCCGGTTTGGTCAATTGCTGCTGTCGCGCCGTGGCTTGTTCAACGACGTTAATGTCGACCGGTTTGCACGGGTTCAACCACCAGGTTTGAGTCATAACGCAGGTCCTTTCAAAGTCAGGGGCAGGCCGGCGACGGTCAGGACAACACGCTGACAGCGCTCGGCCAAAGCTTGATGCAGCCAACCGGCTTCATCGACGTAGCGGCGAGTCAATTCGCCCAGCGGCACGACACCCATTCCGGTCTCGTTGCTGACAAAAATGATTTCACCCGGCAGCGAGGCCAGGCATTCGAACAGGGCTTCGCGCTCGGCGGCTAGGCGTTCGGCGTCGTCGAGCATCAACAGATTGGTCAGCCACAGGGTCAGGCAATCGACCAGCAGGCAACGCTCGGCGCTGGCGCTTTCGTGCAGGACGCGGGCCAGTTCCAAGGGTTCTTCAATGAGTGCCCAGTCGGCGGGACGGCGGGCGCGGTGATGGGCGACGCGGTCGCTCATTTCACCGTCCAGCGGTTGACTGGTGGCGATGTAGGTCACGGCAAGATTGCTTTCGCTGGCGAGTTTTTCCGCAAGGCGGCTTTTGCCGGAGCGGGCGCCGCCGAGGATCAGTTGGAGCATGGGGGATATCCTGAAAATTATGGGTTGAGCCGACTGGCGCTATCGCGAGCAGGCTCACTCCTACAAGGTATCTCGAGCAACCGTGAATTTTGTGTAAAACACATAACCCTGTAGGAGTGAGCTTGCTCGCGAAGAGGCCATTAAATTCAACTCAAATCCCACAGAGCTGACGCAACAGATCGGTATCCAGATGCTTCTCCACCAGATCCGCCAGCCGCTCGATATCGCGCTCGCGCAAGCCGTGGTAATCCACCTCCTGCACATCGCTTAACCCGGCCCAGCGCAACAACGCCGCACTCGCCGCCGGCGATTCGAACAAGCCATGCAGATACGTGCCGAACACTTGTCCATCGGCACTCTGAGCGCCATCACAACGACCGTCGTCCAGATGCACCGCCGCATTCTCCAGCGCCGCGCCGGTCGTGACGCCGGCATGAATTTCATAGCCGCTGACGTCGGCATCTTCCAGCGCCAGCCGCCCACGCACATTGCGCAACTGCTTCTCGGCTTCAAGCGTGGTGTCGAACGCCAGCAAGCCCAGACCGGCACTCGTGCCCGGCGCACCTTCGAGGCCGAGCGGGTCATGCACCTGCTCGCCGAGCATCTGCAGACCGCCGCAGATCCCCAGCAGTTTGCCGCCGTACCGCAGATGCCGAGAGATCGCCGCATCCCAGCCATTGGCGCGTAAATAAGCCAGATCGCTGCGCACGCTTTTCGAGCCCGGCAGAATGATCAAATCCGCCGCTGGAATCGCCTGTCCCGGGCCAACGAATTGCAGGTCGACCTGCGGATGCAAGCGCAGCGGATCGAAGTCGGTGTGATTGCTGATGCGCGGCAGCACCGGCACTACCACTTTCAGAACCTGCTCAGCCTTGTCAGTCTGGCGCTGATCAATGCCGTCCTCGGCCTCCAGATGCAGGTCCATCACGTAGGGCAGCACGCCGACCACCGGTTTGCCGGTGCGCTGTTCGAGCCAATCGAGGCCCGGTTGCAGCAAGGCGATGTCGCCACGGAAGCGATTGATGATGAAACCTTTGACCCGCGCCTGCTCACTCGGCGAGAGCAACTCCAGGGTGCCGACCAGATGGGCGAAAACCCCGCCACGGTTGATGTCGGCAATCAGCAGCACCGGGCAATCCACGGCTTCGGCAAAGCCCATGTTGGCGATGTCGCCGGCGCGCAGATTGATCTCGGCCGGCGAACCCGCGCCTTCGACCATCACCAGCGGATACGCGGCGCTGAGCCGCTGGTGGGACGCGAGCACCGCTTTCATCGCGATGGCTTTGTAGTCGTGATACGCCACGGCATTCATCGACGTCACCGCGCGACCATGGATGATCACTTGCGCGCCGGTGTCGCTGTTCGGCTTGAGCAACACCGGATTCATGTCGGTGTGCGGTTCAAGAAACGCCGCTTGCGCCTGCACCGCTTGCGCGCGGCCGATCTCACCGCCGTCGGCAGTCACGGCGCTGTTCAGCGCCATGTTCTGCGGCTTGAACGGAACGACCGCCACGCCCTGCCGGGTTGCCCAGCGGCACAGCGCTGTCACCAGTGTGCTTTTACCGGCATCGGAAGTGGTGCCCTGCACCATCAGGGTGGTCATGGGTGATCCTTGGCAAAAGCGCTTAAAGCGTGTTCGAGACGCGCCTCTTCAGCCGCATCGGCGGGCAGGCCAAAGCGCAAACTGCTGTTGTGGGTGAAGAGGCGCAGGAGAATGCCGCGACGGGCCATGAATGCGTGCAGCACTTCGGCATGCTCGGTGATCAGCCACTGGAACAGCGCGCAACCGCCCTGGGGTTTGAAGCCGTAGCGCTCAAGCAACGCCGCCAGCCGCTCACTGGCTTCATCGCTGCGAATCCGTTGGCGAGTGTGCCCTTCGGTGTCTTGCAGACACGCCTGCCCGAGCACCCGCGTCGGCCCGCTCACCGCCCAAGGCCCGACCTGTTCGGCGAGCAGTTTGAGCAATTTGCGCTCGGCCAGGACAAAGCCCAGACGCACCCCGGCCAGACCGAAAAACTTGCCGAACGAACGCAACACAATCAGCCCGACCTGATGCGCATACGGGGCCAGACTCAATGGCGGCGTGTTGTCCATGAAGGCTTCATCGACCACCAGCCAGCCACCGCGCCGGGCGAGCCGCGCATGCCAGTCGAGCAGACGTGCCGGGGTCAGACTCAGGCCGGTCGGATTGTTCGGGTTAACCACCACCAGTACGTCGAGACTGTCGAGAAAGAATTCGACTTCCTGCCCCAGCACTTCGCGCACGATGTAACCGCTACGGCGCCACGCTTCGGCATGTTCGGCATAACACGGTGACAGCACGCCAACCTTGCCGGCCCGACGCAAACGCGGCAGCAACTGAATGGCCATCTGCGAACCGGCCACCGGCAACACCTGTGCTGCACCGTAGTAATCGCATGCAGCTTGCTCCAGACCGTCATCGGTTTCCGGCAAACGCGCCCAGGCGCGCAGCGGGATTTCCGGGATCGGGAATGGCCACGGCGCGAGGCCGCTGGACAGGTCGAGCCAGTCAGCCTCGGCAATGCCGTAATCGAGTGCAGCCTTGCGCAGCCGGCCACCGTGCTCAAGCATAGAATTCAGCCCCCACGCAGAGAATCAGCAGCCATAACCATACGCCGCGCTGGACCAATTGCCAGCCACGGTCAATGGAATCGGCATCCGCTGGAGCGCCTTCACCCAGTTGCGGACGCTCATGCAGTTCGCCGTGATAAATCGCCGGCCCACCCAATTCCACGCCCAGCGCACCGGCACCGGCCGCCATCACCGGACCGGCGTTGGGGCTGTCCCATTTTGGCGCCTGTGTACGCCAGCACTTCAATGCCAGTCGGGTTTTGCCCAGCAGCGCGTAGGTCAACGCCACCAGACGCGCAGGAATATAGTTGAGCACGTCGTCGATTTTCGCCGCCGCCCAGCCGAAACGTTCGAAGCGTTCGTTGCGATAGCCCCACATCGCATCGAGCGTGTTGCTCAAGCGATAGAGGACCACGCCCGGCGCGCCCGCCACGACAAACCAGAACAGCGCGGCAAACACCGCATCGCTGCCGTTTTCCAGCACCGACTCAGTGGCAGCGCGAGCGACCGCCGTGCTGTCGAGTTCATCGGTCTGGCGGCTGACCAGATAGCCGACTCGCTTGCGCGCCTCATCCAGATCATCTGCGCGCAAGGCTGCGGCTACCGGCGCCACATGCTCGCCGAGGCTGCGCATGCCGAGGGCGCAATACAGCGCGAGAATCTCGACGACCCAACCCACGTACGGCGCCCAGGAAAACGCGGTAGCGAGCAAGGTCAGCGGCAGCACCGCGATCACCCACGCGGTCACGCCATGGCTGCGCCAGCCCCGGCCACCGGCGTTGAAACGTTGCTCGATGCGACCGGCGAAATTGCCGAACGCCACCAGCGGATGCCAGCGTTTCGGTTCACCGAGCAGCGCATCCAGCGCGACCGCGGCGACACTCAACAACGCCACACTCATTGACTCACTCCCCAATAATTTTCGTACAGCAACTCATTGAGCGGCCGCGCCTGCGCCCACCCTTCGAGTACCAGCATCGGCGCCGGATAGAATTCCTTGACCGGGCCCAGACATAAAACGGCCAGAGGCTTGGCGCCTTCGGGCAACTTCAACAGATCAGCCAGTGCCTGCGGTTCGAACAGCGAGACCCAGCCCATGCCCAGACCTTCGGCGCGCGAGGCCAGCCACAGATTCTGGATGGCGCAGGTCAGCGAGGCCATGTCCATTTCCGGCAGCGTGCGGCGACCGAAAATGTGCTTTTCGCGATCGTCCATCAACGCGGCGACCAGCACTTCGGCGCAATCGTGGATGCCTTCGACCTTGAGTTTCATGAACTCGTCACTGCGTTCGCCGAGGGCTTCAGCGGTGCGGATGCGCTCTTCTTCGACGAGACTCTGGATCTGGCCGCGTAAAGTTCGGTCGCTGATGCGAATGAAACGCCAGGGCTGCATCAGGCCGACACTTGGGGCCTGGTGTGCGGCCTCCAGTAGCCGGCGCAGCAGTTGCGGCTCGACGGTGCCTCCGGTGAAGTGGCGCATGTCGCGGCGTTCGGCGATGGCTCTATAAACCGCTTCGCGCTCGGCCTCTGTAAATGCGTTGTCGGTCATGGCCTCTTCGCGAGCAAGCTCGCTCCCACATTGGACGGGGTGCTTGCTCAAGAAACGCGATCCCCTGTGGGAGCGAGCTTGCTCGCGAAGGCGGCCTCACGGTCTGGCGCAAACAATGCGGCAATCGCAGTCGGATTCGACGGGAAATAGAAGTGCACATAAGAAGCCGTCATCCGCCCTTCCCGATAAACCGCCTCGGCGCCACGCCCACCATTCGGGCTCAAACCACGGGCAATCGGCGTCAACTCAGTCGTCGTCAGGGAATGGTGATAAGTGTGACCACGCAACGAACCTTCCGGCAGATCCACCGCTTGCAGCGCCAGTGCCGCCAGACGCTTCTGCATCACTGCGTCGCCCTTAAGCAGCCCGACCAACTCAGCGCGAGTACCTTCAACGTCAGTCAGCGAGTCGAGCAGATACAGCATCCCGCCACACTCAGCGAGCAACGGTTTACCTGCCGCATGGTGCGCGCGAATCGCATCGAGCATCGCGGTGTTTTGCGACAACGCAACGTGATGCAGTTCCGGATAACCACCGGGCAAATACAAGCTATCTGCCTCCGGCAATTGCGTATCGCGAATCGGCGAGAAGAAACTCAACTCGGCGCCCATCGCCCGCAGCAGATCGAGACTCGCGCCATAGGTGAATGCAAACGCCTCATCACGCGCAACGGCAATGCGCACATCCTTCAGCAGCGGCTCGACAGCGATGACGTCAGGCGCGGCGAACTCAACCGCTGGTGGCAGCGCTACCTCGCAACTGCTGGCCAGTGCGTCGGCAGCGGCGTCGAGACGCACATCCAGGTCATTCAGTTCGCTGGCCTGCACCAGGCCGAGGTGACGGCTCGGCAGTTCGATGCCAGTCTCTCGCGATAACGCGCCGTACCAGCGCAGACCTTCCGTGAGGCTGCCTTCCAGCAATTGCGCATGGCGCAAGGTGCCGACACGATTGGCCAACACGCCGGCAAACGGCAGATCCGGCTGATACTTCGCCAAGCCCAGCGCCAACGCACCAAAGGTCTGCGCCATCGCCGTGCCGTCGATCACTCCGAGTACCGGCACACCAAAATGCCGCGCCAGATCGGCACTGGACGGCGTGCCGTCAAACAGGCCCATCACGCCTTCGATCAGAATCAGATCGGCCTCGGCGGCGGCTTCCCACAACAGACGCCGACTTTCCTGCTCGCCGATCATCCACATGTCCAGTTGATACACCGGCGCACCGCTGGCGCGCTCGAGGATCATCGGGTCGAGAAAGTCCGGGCCGCATTTGAACACGCGCACCTTGCGTCCCTGATTGCGATGCAAACGGGCGAGTGCGGCGGTGACGGTGGTCTTGCCCTGACCGGAGGCCGGCGCGGCGATGAGGACCGCCGGGCAGTGACGTGGTTGATTCAAAGTTCGACGCCTTTCTGCGCTTTGATGCCGGCCTGGAAGGCGTGTTTGAGCATGCCCATTTCAGTGACCGTGTCGCCCATTTCGATCATTTCCGGCTTGGCTGCACGACCGGTGACGATCACATGCTGCATCGGCGGACGCGCCTGCAGATCGCTGAGCACCTGATCGAGATCGAGATAACCGTGCTTGAGGGCGATGTTCAATTCGTCGAGCACCACCAGACCGATCGACGGATCGCGCAGCAGTTCGCGGGACACGGCCCATGCGGCCTCGGCGGCGGCGATATCGCGCTGACGGTCCTGGGTTTCCCAAGTGAAGCCTTCGCCCATCACATGGAAGCGCACCTGCTCAGGGAAGCGGCGGAAAAACAACTCTTCGCCGGTGCTGTTGCGGCCCTTGATGAACTGCACCACGCCGCACTGCATGCCGTGGCCCATGGCACGGGCGAGCATACCGAACGCCGAGCTGCTTTTGCCTTTGCCGTTGCCGGTCAGCACCAGCACCAGGCCGCACTCGTCAGGCGAGTTGGCGATGCGTTCGTCGATCACGGCTTTTTTGCGCTGCATACGGGCCAGATGGCGTTCGTCGCGCTCGGGGGAATCAGTCATGGGGGAGCTCTCCGTTGAGGCTGGATAACGGCGGGCAGGCACAAGAATAGACGGCAAAAAGCCTGGCATCGCCCACCGTGATGCCGCTGGATGGATCAGGCCGGTCTCCGGGCTCATGAGCGGCGTTTCGCCTGACTGCGCGCCTTCCCGCTTCTGTCGAGGCAGTGGCTCAAGGCGCAGCTTTTACTCATTTACCGTTGCGGGGGCAGCGCCGGGATCGTGGTGGCTCTTCGTGCGAAGACAACCCTCACCGGCTTCCCTGTTTCACTCTGTCGACGCGGGTCACAGAGCACCTGAAACAAGCCGCGAAGGTTAGAGGGTTGGGGGTGGAGCGTCAATTAAAGAGGCGGCCATCGGGCGAATAACTGCCGCCGATCAATTATCTGCCGCCAATCTTGTGCCACACTGATACAAATGATATCAAAGAGCCATGCTTTTCTCGAAAAGCCCACCACAACAATAAAGGATGATGACGATGCAAGGCATGATCATCAGCAACCCGCGCCTGGAATTTCTGCGCCCGGTGCTTGAACGCTGGTTTGACTGTATCGACCGTTACAACGCCGTGCGCGGCGACAGCGACACACCTTATTGGCATGACGAGAAAGCCAATCTCGGATTGCTCTCGGCGGCGGCGTGGATGGCCGAACTGGTCACGTTGAACGACACTGCCACGCGCAAACAGAACGAAGAAGGCGAGCGCAACGCTCGCGCCGATCTGTTTCTGGCCGGCGCCGAAGACCGCGCCTTTATCCAGGCCACTCAGCGCTGGCCGAAGGTTACCAACCTGAATCTGACCCAAGCCCTGCTGGATATCACCAACGACGCCAAGCGCATCAGCTATGCCAGCGACCTCAAGCTCGGCTGCCTGTTCGTCGCGCCGCAAAAAGCCCAGCACAGCGCCAGCCCCGAGGAGCTGCAGGACATGGTCGACGACCTGCAAAAGGAACACACCTGCGCGGTCGCCTGGTATTTCCCCTACGCCTATCGCAAGTTGCGCAGCGAAGCCGGCAACTATCACCCGGGCATCGCCGTGCTGTTCAAGGAAGCCCGCGGCTGAGCAGTTGAACCATCGGGCTTGCGCCCTCCTCTATGATTAAGAATGCATTCATAGGGAAGATCAGCAATGCGCAAGCCCCAGCTCGTTTTTGTCATCGCCTTCGCCGGAGGACTCGCCGCCTGCGGTGAAACCTCCAGCCTGCAAGTCTCCGACGGCACCGGCCCGTCACCGAAGCTGCCCGAACCGAACAAGACCCTGATCCCGACGGTGAACATCGCCCCGGCGATCGGCTGGCCCGCGGGCACTAAACCGACAGCCGCCGCCGGTACCCAAGTCGCAGCATTTGCCGAAGGTCTCGATCATCCGCGCTGGCTCTATGTGTTGCCCAACGGCGATGTGCTCGTGGCGGAAACCAATGCCCCGCCGAAGCCTGATGACAGCAGTGGCATTCGTGGCTGGGTGATGAAGAAAGTCATGGGCAAGGCTGGCGCGGGCGTGCCGAGTCCGAACCGCATCACCTTGCTGCGTGACGCCGATCATGATGGCTTCGCGGAAACACGCACGGTGTTCCTGCAGAACCTCAATTCGCCGTTCGGCATGACCCTGGTCGGCAATGATCTTTACGTCGCTGACACCGACCGCCTGCTGCGCTTTAACTACGAATCCGGCGCGACCGAGATCAAGTCACAGCCAATCAAGGTTGTCGATTTGCCCGGCGGTACGCTGAATCATCACTGGACGAAAAACGTTATTGCCAGCAAGGACGGCAGCAAGCTCTATGTCACCGTCGGCTCGAACAGCAACGTCGGCGAAAATGGTCTGGATAAGGAAGAAGGCCGCGCGGCGATCTGGGAAGTCGATCGGGCGACCGGTAATCACCGGATCTTCGCCTCGGGCATCCGCAACCCCAATGGCCTGGCCTGGGAGCCGAAAAGTGGCGCGCTGTGGACAGCGGTGAATGAGCGCGACGAGATCGGCAGTGATCTGGTGCCGGACTACATCACCTCGGTGAAGGACGGTGGCTTCTATGGCTGGCCGTTCAGTTACTACGGTCAGCATGTCGATGTCCGCGTGTCGCCGCAAAACCCGGACCTGGTGGCCAAAGCCATCGCCCCGGATTACGCGGTCGGGCCGCACACCGCCTCGCTGGGCCTGAGCTTTGCCGAGGGCAACACCCTGCCGGCGCAGTTCAAGGAAGGCGCATTCATTGGCCAGCACGGCTCGTGGAACCGCAAACCGCACAGTGGCTACAAAGTGATTTTCGTGCCGTTTACCGGTGGCAAGCCGAGCGGCAAACCGGTGGATGTACTGACCGGTTTCCTCGACAAGGACGAGAATGCATTGGGCCGCCCGGTGGGCGTGGTGATCGATCAGCAAGGTGGTCTGCTGGTGGCGGACGATGTTGGCAACAAGGTGTGGCGAGTGTCTTCTGCCAAATAACTTGCCGCCTGACACATAACAAATGTGGGAGCGAGCTTGCTCGCGAAAGCGTCGGGTCAGTCAATATTGAATTGAATGACACACCGCCTTCGCGAGCAAGCTCGCTCCCACATGGGTTTTGCGTTGTCTTTACTACGGGTTATGCGCCAGATGCTCCGGCTGCAACACCCGCTTGGCACTCAGATAAGCTTTCTGCCAATACGCCTTCGACAGGCTGTCGAGCTTGACCGTACCACCCGTGGCCGGCGCATGCACAAAGCGCCCCTCTCCGACGTAAATCCCCGCATGACTGACCTGCGAGCCGCCATTGGTGGCGAAGAAAATCAGGTCACCAGTCTGCAAGCCTTCCTTGCCGACATTCGGTGCCTGCATGACGATCAGCTCACGCGTCGAACGCGGCAAAGAGATGCCCGCCGCATCACGGTAGACAAAACCGATCAGCCCGCTGCAATCAAAGCCTGAATCCGGCGTGTTGCCGCCCCAGCGATAAGGCGTGCCCACCAAGCCAAGCGCGCGAAACAGCACGTCTTCAGCAGCAGGTGAAAAAGCTTGGGAGGGGCCGAACACGACCGGCGCGCGAACCACCGGCGCAGGTGGCGGTGTACGACTGGCGCAGGCGCTGAGCAGCGCTACGCAGAGCATCAATGTGAGGCGGGCCGACATCGTCATAAGCAGAACATCCTGATCTGGCTGCGGCTTTTTCTGCCGGAGGGCAGAAAACAAAACCGCCTGCGTGAGCACGCAGGCGGTTTGCCATCAAACTAGATAAAGGATTCTAGCGGCTACGCGGCAAACTTCAAGTAAGACTTTAACTTCACCTTGTAAAGTCTAGGTCTACTCCGTTGCCGGAAGCCTGATTGTCGCCGCGAACGCAGCGACAACAGGGGAATTACTTACGAGCCGTGACGACTGTCGGAGCGTTCGCCAGTGCGCGTTTCGCTTCGATGAAAGTCTTGCTCCAGTAGCTGTCACCCAGGCTGTCGATGCGAACACCGCCGCTGCGACGACTGCTGGAGTGGATGAACTGGTTGTCACCGAGGTAGATCCCGGCGTGACTGACACGACCGCGACGACCGTTGGTGGCGAAGAACAGCAGATCGCCCGGCTCAAGGTTACTGCGCGACACCAGAGGCGCATCGACGTTGATCATTTCGCGCGTGGAGCGTGGCAGGTTCATGCCAGCTTCTTCGCGGAACAGGTAGCCGATGAAACCGCTGCAATCGAAACCGGCTTCAGAGGTACCGCCGAAACGGTAACGGGTACCGATCAGGGACATGCCGCGTTCAAGGATGCTGTCGGCCAGAACAGGAAGCTGATAAGGCTTCTTGCCATTGAATTCGTTGAGTTCTTTTTCGGTGTCCAACTCTTCCTGGTAAATAACGGAAGACTGAGCCGTGGCAGAATTTTTAACCTGTTGAGGCTGCTCTTGGACTGGAGAATGAGCAGCGCAACCGTACAACAGGGTGACGAGTGCGAGAGGCACGAGGGGTGCGAAGCGCTTTAGCATGGGCACGACCGTGGCTGATAGTTGTAAAGAAGCCGAGACTATGCCCGCTATCAGCCTCATTTGCAAATTCAATCGATCTTTTTGTGACTTCCCGGTTTCTCGTTTACATCTAAGCGCTTAAGCCCATTTGAACCGATACGCGGCCTGCACACCGTGCAGGAAAGCGGATTTTCTGGCGCCTGAAATATGCCGAAACACGCTGAAAGCCGCAGAATCAAAGGGATAGCTACCAGCCCAGGGTTTCTTTCAGGAAGGGAATGGTCAGCTTGCGCTGAGCCTGCAACGAGGCCTGATCGAGCTGTTCAAGCAAGTCAAACAGCGCACTCATGCTGCGAGTGCCGCGAGTCAAAATAAAATGGCCGACTTCATCGGTCAGGTGCAGACCGCGACGCGATGCGCGCAACTGCAAGGCGCGCAATTTGTCTTCATCGGAAAGTGGGCGCATCTGGAAAATCAGCGCCAGGGTCAGGCGAGACTTCAAGTCAGCCAGTTTGACCGGCAATTCACGCGGAGAAGTGGACGCGGCAATCAGCAAGCGCCGACCGCTGTCACGCAGACGGTTGAAAAGATGAAACATCGCCTCTTCCCAGTCAGCCTTGCCGGCGATCACCTGCAAATCATCCAGGCAAACCAGTTCGTACTGTTCAAGGTTATCGAGGATTTCGACACCGCGATCCATCAACTCGGCCAACGGCAGGTACACCGCCGGCTCGCCCATCTGCTCGAATCGCAGACACGCCGCCTGCAACAGATGCGTACGCCCTACGCCGTGTTTGCCCCACAGGTAGATCAGGCTTTCTGTCCAGCCGGCGTCGGCTTCGCATAGACGCTCGACATAGCCGAGTGCAGCGGCATTGGCGCCTGGGTAGTAGTTGATGAAGGTGGCGTCGTCACGCAGACGCACACCTAGGGGCAGCTGAATCGGTTTCATGCTGACTGAACAGTTCTCAAGGAACCGTTAGTGGCCTCTGTGTAAAGTTTGCGAAGTTTATACCCGTGAAGCTGAGCGCACAATGCGACAGAGTCCAAGCAAAATCAAAGGTTTGCGTTAACGCACTGGTTTTATGACAGATTCTTTGGCGCCAGCGGCTGCAGGACACGGGCCAACCCGGCGATTCGCCGGGCCGCCCTGCGCCATTACAGCTCTGGATCGTCCACACCACTATAGATGTCGGAATCCTTGTACAAATCGTGCACATGGCGCACCAACACCATGATCACCGCCGCCACTGGCAACGCCAGCAGCACACCAGTGAAACCGAACAGCTCGCCGCCGGCCAGAATCGCAAAGATCACCGCTACCGGATGCAGGCCGATACGGTCGCCGACCAGCAATGGCGTCAGCACCATGCCTTCCAGCGCCTGACCGACCATGAACACCGCAACGATCCCGACCATCGGATACAGATCGCCGCCAAACTGGAACAGCCCGGCAATCAGCGCCGCGCCAATACCAATCACGAAGCCCATGTACGGCACGATCGCCGCCAGGCCCGCGATCAGACCGATCAACAGCCCCAACTCCAGCCCGACAATCATCAGGCCCGCTGCGTAGATCACGCCCAGCGCCACCATGACCAGCAACTGACCGCGAACGAACGCGCCCAATACCTCATGACATTCACCGGCCAGCGATACGATGGTCTCTTCACGATCACGCGGCAGCAGGCTGCGGATCTTGGCCATCATCACGTCCCAGTCGCGCAGCAGATAGAAACTCACCACCGGGATCAGCACCAGATTCGCCAGCCACCCAATCAACGCCAGACTCGACGCGGTCGCCTGACTCAGCACCACACTGACGATGTCGGTGGTCTGGCCCATGTGCTCGCTGATCGCCGCCTTGACCTTGTCGAATTTCCAGAAACCGTCCGAAAGCCCCAGCTTCGCCTGGGCCCACGGCAGCGCCGTGTGTTGCAGCCAGTCGAGCATTTGCGGCGCCAGCTCGTACAAGCGCAGCAACTGCTTGGCGAGCATCGGCACCAACACCAGCAACAGCGCGGTGACAATCAGGGTAAACAAGGCAAATACCGCGATCACGCCCCAGGTTCGCGACAAACCGAGCCGTTCCAGGCGATCCACCAGCGGATCGAACAGATAAGCCAACAACAGCGCCACCAGAAACGGCGTAAGGATCGGGTGCAGCAACCATACAAATGCGCAAAGCAGGACTACCCCACCGAGCCAGAACCAACGCCGCGTATCGGCCATGTACCACTCCTGTTTCTTCTATATAAGGAAAGACTTACCAGCGAAACCGCAACGACGGTGCTGCCGGGGCCGGAGCCGCGACCGGTGCTGCACCTGCAACTGCAGGCTGTGGCGCCGCCACCTGAGCCGGCGCCTCGGCCGGCAACTCCTGCAACTTCGCCAGCGACAACTGCGCCCGCATCTGATCGGCACTGCCATTGACCCGATAGACGATACGATCGCCATCAACACTTTGCAGACGTCCCCCAAACGGCTCGAGCAACCGCAATAACGTCGCATAGTGCTCAAGGGTCATGCCCTGCACCTCCAGAGTCTGTTGCCCCGAAGTGCCCGGTTTGGCAACAAACCGTGGCGCCAGTCGCTCGGCCACCGCCAGCATCACCGCGTCAGCGACCGCAGCCTGATCGGCGCCCTGCACACTGCCCGCCTCTTTCTGATCGCCCAGCCACAAATGCCACTTGGCCTGCCACTGCCCGCCCTCTTCACGGGCATGCACCGCCAGCAAAGCGTCAGCGTTGTAGCGTTCGGAGGCGCCGCGCAAAGGTGCCGGATCCGTACCCTCCAACGCTGGCGCCGTGGCGACCAGTTGTTCGCTCAGGTCCGCCAGCGGCAAACGTAGCGGCAAGCCGCGATGTTGCGCTGCCGCACGCAACGGCGCGGCAGCGGCCTGACCGTCACCGACCAGACTCGAACCCTCGGCCGAATCGTTGAGCCACCAACTCAGGATCGACGGGCGACTGGCGCCCCACACCGACAACCCGGCACGCCGCAACGCCTGCTCGGTGGTCGCCGGATCGAAATCGACCTTCAGCACCTCCGGCGGCCCGGCGTCAAAACCGAACTGACTGATAATTTGCTGCGGATCTTTGCGAATCGCCGCCAACCCCGGATTTTGTGGCGCTTTAGGGTCGCCCGTCAGACGCAACACCAGCGTATCGAGCGCCGCCTGCGTGGCGCGATCACGCTCTTCCGGCGCCTGGCCATTGACCGGCTCACGCACTTGATAAAGGCCTTTGAGATTTTCGGCGTGACTCGCCAGGCTGATCAGAGACAAACAACCCACAAACAACAATTTACAAAAACGCATGGAGAATTCCCGTCGACAGGAGCGGCTGGAACAGGCCGCGTGAACCGGTTAAGCAAGGCTGTGACAATCTGCCATCGCAAAACATTCACACGGCAGCGGTAAGTTTTTGCACAGTGATAACGATAGACGGTTAATCGCCACACCTTATACAGGCACCCGCAGGCCTTAATTGCAAAAAATTTCCCGAGATATGGCCCTGCCCGTCGGTGCGAGGATGGCCGCTGCCCCTCAAGCCTGATAAAATCGCGCGCCTTCGCAGACCGGCAACAGCCGGGCACCTCGAAACTCGCGTGAGGCCATCGCCCCCTCGATTTCGAAGTTCCCGCTGAACTCGGTCGTTACCCCTGAATCCCCTCCCCTAAAGGCCTGGATCATGAGCAAGCAACCCTCCCTGAGCTACAAGGACGCCGGTGTAGACATCGACGCCGGTGAAGCATTGGTCGAACGCATCAAGAGCGTCGCCAAGCGCACTGCGCGCCCGGAAGTCATGGGCGGCCTGGGCGGTTTCGGCGCCCTCTGCGAAATCCCGGCCGGCTACAAGCAGCCCGTGCTGGTGTCCGGCACCGACGGCGTCGGCACCAAGCTGCGTCTGGCGCTGAACCTGAACAAGCACGACAGCATCGGTATCGACCTGGTTGCCATGTGCGTGAACGACCTCGTGGTGTGCGGCGCCGAGCCGCTGTTCTTCCTCGACTACTACGCCACCGGCAAACTGAATGTTGAGACCGCGACCCAGGTCGTGACCGGCATCGGCGCTGGCTGCGAACTGTCGGGTTGCTCGCTGGTTGGTGGCGAAACCGCTGAAATGCCAGGCATGTACGAAGGCGAAGACTACGACCTGGCCGGCTTCTGCGTCGGCGTTGTGGAAAAAGCTGAAATCATCGACGGCTCGAAAGTCGCCACCGGTGACGCCTTGATCGCGCTGCCATCGTCCGGCCCGCACTCGAACGGCTACTCGCTGATCCGCAAGATCATCGAAGTCTCCGGTGCCGACATCGAAAACATCCAGCTCGACGGCAAACCACTGACCGACCTGCTGATGGCCCCGACCCGCATCTACGTGAAGCCGCTGCTCAAGCTGATCAAAGACACCGGCGCCGTCAAAGCCATGGCCCACATCACCGGTGGCGGCCTGCTCGACAACATCCCGCGCGTTCTGCCAAAAGGCGCTCAGGCCGTGGTTGACGTGGCTAGCTGGACTCGCCCTGCCGTGTTCGACTGGCTGCAAGAGAAGGGCAACGTTGACGAGACCGAAATGCACCGCGTGCTGAACTGCGGCGTCGGCATGGTTATCTGCGTAGCTCAGGAGCACGTTGAGGTTGCGCTGAACACCCTGCGTGACGCCGGCGAACAGCCTTGGGTCATCGGTCAGATCGCTGCCGCTGCCGAAGGCGCTGCTCAGGTTGATCTGCAGAACCTTAAGGCTCATTAATGTCCGCAACCTGTGATGTCGTGGTGCTGTTGTCCGGCACCGGCAGTAACTTGCAGGCTCTGATCGACAGCACGCGGGCCGGCGACAACCCGGTCCGCATCGCTGCAGTGATTTCCAATCGCGCCGACGCCTACGGCCTGCAACGCGCCAGTGACGCGGGTATCGCTACCCGCTCGCTGGATCACAAGGCATTCGAAGGTCGCGAGGCCTTCGATGCTGCTCTGATCGAACTGATCGACGAATTCCAACCGAAACTCGTGGTACTGGCCGGTTTCATGCGCATTCTCAGCGCTGATTTCGTTCGCCACTACCAGGGTCGCCTGCTCAACATCCACCCGTCGCTGCTGCCCAAATACAAAGGGTTACACACTCATCAGCGCGCGCTGGAGGCCGGCGACACGGAACACGGCTGCTCCGTGCACTTCGTCACCGAGGAACTCGATGGCGGACCACTGGTCGTACAGGCAGTATTACCGGTAGAGTTGCACGACACGCCGCAGAGTCTTGCGCAGCGAGTCCACGTTCAGGAACACCTGATCTATCCGATGGCTGTTCGCTGGTTTGCCGAAGGCAGACTGGCACTCGGTGAACACGGTGCTTTACTGGATGGCCAGTTACTCGCGGCCAGCGGCCACTTGATTCGACACTAGGAGATATTATGCGTCGCGCCCTGCTCTTCGCTTGCGCTCTGCTCGCCCTGCCCTTCGCGCAGGCTGCAGACCTTCAACCGTTCTCCGCCAGCTACACCGCCGACTGGAAGCAGCTGCCCATGAGCGGCACCGCCGAGCGCAGTCTGGTCAAGGAAGCCAACGGCGTCTGGAAGCTCAGCTTCAAGGCCTCGATGATGATCGCCAGCCTGACGGAAGAAAGCACCCTGACCCTGGACAAGGACACCCTGCTGCCACAGTCCTATCACTTTGAACGTGGCGGTCTGGGCAAAGCGAAAAAGGCTGATCTGGATTTCGACTGGAACAGCAAAATGGTCACCGGCACCGACCGTGGCGACGCGGTGAAGATCCCGCTGAACCGCGGCATGGTCGACAAGTCCACCTACCAACTGGCGCTGCAACACGATGTGGCCGCCGGCAAGAAGACCATGAGCTATCAAGTGGTCGATGACGGCGAAGTCGATACCTATGACTTCCGCGTACTGGGCTCGGAAAAAGTCGAGACCAAGGCTGGCAAGATCGATGCGATCAAGGTCGAACGCGTGCGCGACCCGACACAAAGCAAGCGCATCACCGTCCTCTGGTTCGCCAAGGATTGGGATTACCTGCTGGTTCGCCTGCAACAGGTTGAAACCGACGGCAAGGAGTACAACATCATGCTCCAGGACGGCACGGTCAACGGCAAAACCGTTAAAGGCAACTGATCCGCCGCAAGAACAAAGAGCCCCGCGAAATGCGGGGCTTTTTTTGCCTGCTGAACTGGATACTCGTGCCTGACTCGCCCCTTACCCCAGCCCTCTCCCGAGGGAGAGGGAGCCGACCGAGATGTCTGGCGTTATGCATCGACCTGAAAAGTCGAGTCGATTATGGATTCCCCAAAGCAAGATCAGGTCGGTGTAACTCGCCAATCTCCCACGGTCAGTCCCCTTTCCCAATGGGAGAAGGAGCCGACCGAGATGTCTGGCGCCATACATCGACCTAAAAATCGAGTCGATTATGGATTCCCCAAAGCAAGATCAGGTCGGTGTAACTCGCCAATCTCCCACGGTCAGTCCCCTTTCCCAATGGGAGAAGGAGCCGACCGAGATGTCTGGCGCCATACATCGACCTAAAAATCGAGTCGATTATGGATTCACCAAAGCAAGATCAAGTCGGTGCAACTCGCCAATCTCCCACGGTCAGTCCCCTCTCCCTCCGGGAGAGGGCTAGGGTGAGGGGCTTTTGAAGGCAAAACTCAAACCGAGAATTTGGCCACCATGCTGTTCAAATCCACCGCCAACCGCGACAACTCCTGACTCGCCGCACTGGTCTGATTGGCCCCCGCCGAGGTCTGCATCGCCAGATCACGAATGTTCATCAGATTGCGATCCACCTCGCGCGCCACTGCCGCCTGCTCCTCCGAAGCACTGGCGATGACCAGATTACGCTCGTTGATCAGCGTGAACGCCGAAGCGATCTCTTCAAGCGCAGTCCCGGCCGCCTTGGCCAGCTCCAGCGTCGAACGCGCGCGCACATTGCTTTGCTGCATCGAACTGACCGCCGAATCGGTGCCCTGCTGAATGCCGCCAATCATCTGCTCGATTTCCTGAGTCGACTGCTGCGTGCGGTGCGCCAATGCGCGCACCTCATCCGCCACTACCGCAAACCCGCGCCCGGCATCGCCAGCACGCGCGGCTTCAATCGCAGCATTAAGCGCCAGCAAATTGGTCTGCTCGGCAATCGAACGAATCACCTCCAGCACTTTGCTGATGCTGTAGACCTTTTGCGCCAGATCTTCCACCTGACTCGCATTGGCCGTCACATCATCGGCAAGCGATTCAATGGACAACACCGTTTGATGCACCTGTTCACGGCCATGCTGGGCAATACGATCGGATTCCCGCGACGCTTCTGAGGTTGCCACCGCATTACTGGCCACCTCCTCCACCGCCGCCGTCATCTGATTGACCGCCGTGGCTGCTTGTTCGATTTCCAGGCTCTGCTGGTGCAAACCGCGCGTAGCGTCTTCCGTGACGCAACTCAGCTCTTCCGATGCCGAGGCCAATTGACTGGAGGACTCGGAGATTTGCCGGATCGTGTCGCGCAGGTTGTGCTGCATACTCTTGAGCGCCTGTAACAGGCGCGCCGGTTCGTCCTTGCCACTGATGCTGATATCACCCGTCAGATCGCCACGGGCGACCACTTCGGCGACACCCAACGACTGCGCCAGCGGCAGCACGATGCTGCGGGTCAACAGCAGGGCCAGGCCGATGGTAATCAGCGCGGTCACGCCGATCATCACCCCGACCCACACCCGCGAATTGATAAACACCAGTCGCGCCGCTTCAGTGGCGAGATTGGCGTTGTGTTTATTCAGCTCGACCAGTTCGCGCAGCAGCACCGCGATTTCGTCGGCCAGCGGACTCATCTGGCCGTTGAGGATGGTCGCAGCCTCTTCCACGCGATTTTGCGCAGACAACTGCATGACCTGCGCCTGTAACTCCAGATACTGGTGCTCGGCAACTTTGAAGCGATCAAACGGTTTGCGCTCTTCAGGCAGTACGATCAGCACGTCGTAACGCTGCTGAGCCTCACTCAGCACCCCGCGCAGCTCATTGAGTTTGGCGACATTCTGCTCCAGCGCCTGCGGATCACGATTGAGCAACAGGCGCATGGTCAGCGCGCGCAGGCGCAACATGTCCTGACTCATCTCGCCGACGGCCATCACGCTGGGCAGCCAATTGTTATCAACCTCGTCGGACTGCGCGCGCATGTTCGACATTTGCAGCAAAGCGAACGCCCCGAGGGCAAACACCATCAGTGCCAGCAGGCCAAAACCGAGGCTGGCACGCGGGGCAATATTGAGACTACGGATACTCATTGCTCTGGTTCCTTCCAAAAGCGCTGCATCAACCCTGCAGCTGGTTGCTTTAGAAGGTATCGGCCCGGCGGAAAAATGCGTAAGACGAAAAGGCGATATCAAAAGGCCTTTATCCTTCGAACCGTCGGCATTAACGATTCAGCGTGCTTTTGCCGGACTTGAGCACCGTTCGCGGCAAGATCGCCAGGAAGTTATCTTTTGCGACCTTCTGCGCAATGGTCTCCGGCAGCGCATCAAGGAACGGCTTAAAGCTGTGCATTTCCTGACCGAGCTTATTGAAACGTCCTACCACGTCGGAACCCAAGATGAAGCGTTCCGGGTATTTTTCCACCAGCGCCAGCCACTCAGGACGCGGCGTGCCCTGCTCATCCAGCAGATACGGCGTGAGCATGCTCCACGACAAATCAATAAACAGATTGGGGTAAGCCTCCAGCATGCGCGTCAAGGTTGGCAGCAAGAACGGCAACTGCGTCTGATGCCGATGGATTTCTGCGCTGGTGCCCGCGTGCGCCCAGATAAACCGTGTGTGCGGGTGATTGCGCAGCGGCTCCTCGATTTCCTTCAAGTACAGCGGATTCTTCTCACGCTTGGAGGTGATATTGGAATGCAGCATCACCGGCAAATCGTTCTCGGCGGCCAAATGATAGATCTTGGTCATCGCTTCGTTGTTGGCGCGTGGCGTGTCGCCAGAGGTCAGCGCTGTCAGGTCGTCATGGCGGGTGAACACCTCACCGATGCCCTGCCACAGCCCCGGATACAGATCGAGCATGCGCTGGATAAGGGCGGCGGAGTTCTTGTCGTTGGGATTGAAGCCCGAGAGGAACGGATGAAAGTACGGGCGCTGCTCGGCGCTCAGCTTTTGCACGGCATCAGCGACGATCACATCGGTTGCGCTATACCAATAGGCATCGGCGTCATCCCCGGCGTAATAACGCGGACGCTTGGGCTCGTCTTCGTGCCATTTCTTCGCAACGGGAATCCCGGAAATCATCACATGCTCGACGGAACTCTCCTTCATCGCCGTCAGCAATTTCGCCATGCCTGCGCTTTCCTGGAAAAAATCCACGTAATGCAGGTGCGCATCGCTGTAGGTGTATTCGCGGGCGCTGACGTTGCCGGCGAGCAGCAGAAGGCAGGCAAGACTCAAACGATACAGGGACACAAGTAATCTCCGGCAAGTAGGCATAGCCTAGACCCCGCCCTGACGACAAGGGTTCATCCCGCAGGAAAGTGGAACGCGCACCGGTGGGAATGCTCTATAACTGCAAGGTCTTTTTTGATCGAACGACTTTTCCTACTGCCTGTGAGGTTCCCATGACCGTTACCGTCAATACCGTCTCCGCTGAAGGTTTTCGTCACACCGTACAGATTGATGACCACGAACTGTTTGCCGACGTACCGCAAGCCGCCGGTGGCGAAGGCTCGGCACCGGAGCCGCACGACTACTTCGATGCCGCCCTCGGCGCCTGCAAGGCACTGACCCTGAAAATGTACGCGAAGAAGAAAGACATCCCGCTGACCGGCGTCGGTGTCGACGTCAAACGCGACAACAGCGAAGAGCAGAAAGGCAAATACGTCCTGCACGTCACCCTCACCCTCAAAGGCGTACTCACTGACGCCCAGCGCGAAGAACTGCTGCGGGTCGCCGATCGCTGCCCGATCCACAAGCTGATGACCACCAGCGAAGTGACGATCGAAACCCACGCCCCACAAGGCTTCGATAGCCAGTAACCCTCCTGATGCCAGCGGCGGGTTATGCTTCTGGCATCACCCGCTCAGCCTGGAATGCACCATGGACATGCAACCTCTGATCATCCGCCCGCGCGCCGAAGACGTCGAAGGCCAGCCGATTCTGCGCCCGTTGCCGTCAGCCAAATGCCGCAGCGTCGGGCCTTTCGTGTTTTTTGATCACATGCTTGAGACGGTTTATCCGACGGGCAAAGGCATGAATATCCGACAGCACCCGCACATCGGTCTGTCGACGCTCACGTACTTGTTTGAAGGACAGATCCAGCACAAGGACAGTCTTGGCTCGGATCAGGTTGTTGTCGCTGGCGATGTCAGCTGGATGACCGCTGGCAGCGCGATTGCGCACGTTGAGCGCACGCCGGAGCCGTTGTGGGACAAGAGCTTCACGATGCACGGTTTGCAGATCTGGCTGGCCTCGCCCAAGGATCACGAGCAGGGTCCGGGGCATTACAGCCATCACCCGGCGGAGACGTTGCCGATCAGCGATAACCTTGGCGTGCAGATTCGGATGATTGCCGGGTCAGGCTTTTGCCTGGAATCGCCAGTACCGGTGCTTTCTCCTACGTTGTATGCCGAAGTGAAGATGCAAACGGCGACCACCCTGCTGATTCCGACCGAGCACGAAGAGCGGGCAGTGTATGTCTTGAGTGGGGATGCGCAATTGAATGGCCAAGCGATTGAGCCACATGCGCTGGTGGTGTTGCCGGCCGGGGAAGAGATGAGCCTGTTTGCCGACAGCGATGTGCACGCGGTGGTGTTTGGCGGCGCACCACTGGATGGACCTCGGCGGATCAACTGGAATTTTGTCGCGAGCGATCCGGCGGCGATTGATGAGGCACGGCGTAAATGGGCGGCCGGGGATTGGCCGACGGTGCCGGGGGAAGTTGAGCGGATTGAATTGCCGGCGGGCCGGTAAAGCAAAAGATCGCAGCCTGCGGCAGCTCCTACATTGATCGCGTGTAGGAACTGCCGCAGGCTGCGATCTTTTGATCTTGAAAAATCAGCCCTTGAACACTTCATCCAGCAAATCATGCATCGACTTGAACGCGCGCTTGGCGGTCTTCGCGTCGTACATCATCTTGCCCGGCACATTCGCATGCGGATCGGTAAACGAGTGCACCGCGCCGCCATAGCTGAACAACTGCCAATCCACTTTCGCCGCATTCATCTCGTCTTGAAACGCCGGCAACTGCTCTTTCGGCACCAACGGATCGGAAGCGCCGTGCATTACCAACACCGAGCCCTTGATGTTCTGCGCATCCGCGGGATTCGGCGAATCCAGCGTGCCATGGAACGACACCGCCGCCTTCACCGGCGCACCGGTGCGAGCGAGGTCCAGCGCACAGCA
Source organism: Pseudomonas sp. AIG (assembly GCF_977020205.1). Taxonomy (NCBI): domain Bacteria; kingdom Pseudomonadati; phylum Pseudomonadota; class Gammaproteobacteria; order Pseudomonadales; family Pseudomonadaceae; genus Pseudomonas; species Pseudomonas sp. AIG. The sequence goes on from NZ_CDROCK010000041.1 coordinate 44,261, forward strand.
ACCGCCGAAGCAGAAACCGAACACCGCCAGTTTCGATGTATCAACCGCCGCTTCGCCTTGCTTCTGCAGTTGCTCGAACGCCGCCTGCATACGCGTACGCAACAGAGCACGATCATTCTTCAACGGCATCATCGCCGCGCCCGCCTGATCAGCGTTTTGCGGACGCACCGCCTGACCGTAGACATCCGCAATCAACACCACGTAGCCCTTGGCCGCGACCGATTTGGCGATTTCTTCTGCAGCGGCGCTGACGCCCATCCAGTTCGGCGCCATCAACAAACCCGGACGCGCGCCTTTGTGCTCGGCCTCGAACGCCAGACGCCCTTCAAAAGGCTGGCCGTCGATCTGGTAGACCACGGAACGTACAGTGACTTCGCTCATTTCTGACTCCTGATTTGCTAAACACCAGAATGAAAAAACCCGCCGAAGCGGGTTTTTCTACGACTTGGTTAAACCGACAGTTCAACCAACAGCTTGTTCAGGCGGCGCACATAAGCGGCCGGATCTTTCAAGCTGTCGCCGGCAGCCAGGGCTGCCTGATCGAAGAGGATGTGCGACAGATCGCCGAACCGCTCTTCGCTCTGCTCGCCATCGAGTTTCTCGATCAGCGGGTGGCTTGGGTTGAATTCGAAGATTGGCTTCGAATCCGGCACTTTTTGCCCGCTGGCTTCGAGGATCTGGCGCATTTGCAGACCCAGATCCTGCTCGCCGATGGCCAGAATGGCCGGCGAGTCGGTCAGTCGATGCGATACGCGGACTTCAGCCACGGAATCGCCCAGCGCGGTTTTCAGACGCTCAACCAGACCTTCTTTGGACTTGGCGACTTCTTCTGCGGCTTTCTTGTCCTCTTCCGAGTCCAGATTGCCCAGATCAAGATCACCACGTGCCACGTCAACGAAAGTCTTGCCGTCGAACTCGCTGAGGTAGCTCATCAGCCACTCGTCGATGCGGTCGGTCAGCAGCAGCACTTCGATGCCTTTCTTGCGGAAGACTTCCAGGTGCGGGCTATTTTTGACCTGCGCGTAGGTTTCGCCGGTGAGGTAGTAGATCTTGTCCTGACCTTCCTTGGCGCGGGCCAGGTAGTCAGCCAGACCAACGATCTGCTCGCCGTCGTCGCCATTGGTCGATGCGAAACGCAGCAGACCGGCAATTTTCTCTTTGTTGGCGAAGTCTTCAGCCGGGCCTTCTTTCATGACCTGACCGAAGTTTTTCCAGAAACCTTTGTATTGCTCAGGCTCGTTTTTCGCCAGTTTTTCCAGCATGTCGAGCACGCGCTTGGTCAGCGCGGTCTTCATCGAATCGATGATCGGGTCTTTCTGCAGGATTTCCCGCGACACGTTCAGCGACAGGTCGTTGGAATCGACCACGCCTTTGATGAAGCGCAGGTACAGCGGCAGGAACGACTCGGCCTGATCCATGACGAACACGCGTTGCACGTACAGCTTCAGGCCTTTCGGCGCTTCACGCTGGTACAGGTCGAACGGCGCGCGGGCCGGCACGTACAGCAACGAGCTGTATTCAAGCTTGCCTTCGACTTTGTTGTGGCTCCAGGCCAGCGGGTTTTCAAAGTCGTGAGCGATGTGCTTGTAGAACTCCTGGTATTCCTCGTCCTTCACTTCAGTGCGCGGACGGGTCCACAGGGCGCTGGCGCGGTTGACGGTTTCCCATTCAACGGCAGGAGCCTCTTCGCCTTCAGCGGCGGTTGCCTCTTTCGGCAGCTCGATCGGCAAAGCGATGTGGTCGGAGTACTTCTTGATGATGTTACGCAGACGCCAGCCATCGGCGAATTCGTCTTCCGCAGCTTTCAGGTGCAGGACAATACGGGTGCCGCGCTCTGGCTTGTCGATGTTCGCAACTTCGAACTCGCCCTCGCCTTTCGACGACCAGTGCACGCCTTCGCTGGCCGGAGTGCCGGCGCGACGGGAGTAAACGTCAACCTGGTCGGCAACGATGAACGCCGAGTAGAAACCGACGCCGAACTGGCCGATCAGGTGCGAATCTTTCTTCTGATCGCCCGAGAGATTCTTCATGAAATCGGCAGTGCCCGATTTGGCGATGGTCCCCAGGTGGGTGATCACATCGTCACGGTTCATGCCGATACCGTTGTCTTCGAGGGTGACGGACTTGGCGTCCTTGTCGAAGCTCACACGGATTTTCAGATCTGCACCACCTTCGAGCAACTCTGGCTTGGCCAGGGCTTCGAAGCGCAGCTTGTCGACAGCGTCAGAGGCGTTCGAGATCAATTCGCGAAGGAAAATTTCCTTGTTGGAATACAGCGAATGGATCATGAGGTGCAGCAGCTGCTTTACCTCGGTCTGGAAGCCCAGGGTTTCCTTTTGAGTTTCCACACTCATGGTCATCAAACTCCAATCAGATGGCAGTGGCCGCGACCCGAAATGGTCGGCGGCGGGTTGTCTTGTGAGTTTGGGGCGCTGTTCAGGATTTCAAGGGCTCATCGATTTTGAAATGTGCACGGGCGGTGGCAATAGGCTCGCTTTCGGTGCTTTGCCAGGCCGTGATGGCGACGTTGGCGACGCGGCGCCCCTGACGGCAGACCTGACACTTGGCCCAGGTATCGCGAAACTGCCCGGCGCGCAGATAATCGAGGGAGAAGTCGATAATCTTTGGCACGCCGGGCGCACCGGTAAAAATCAACAGATGCAGGGCGGCGGCCAGCTCCATGAACCCGGCAATCACCCCGCCGTGGATCGCCGGCAATAAAGGGTTACCAATGTTGTCCTTGTTCGCCGGCAGTTTGAATAGCAGGTCATCACCGACGCGTGAGCATTCGATGCCGATCAGTCCGGCGTACGGAATCAGTTTCAGCAATGGCGCGTAATCACCCTCTGCATGGGCCTGCTGCAATTGTTGCTTGAGGTCTTCGCTCACCGATTTTCTCCCTTGATCGCGCCGCCGAAACCTTTGGTGCCTTTAAGGCCCTTGCCCATGCGCATGAAGGTGCCGACGACATGGGCGATGGGATGCTCGGGATCATCCTGGTAAGCAAAGCCACGGGCGAAGATCACATCGGTGGTCACGCGATAACACTGGGCGAAGCCATACACATCCTTGTTCGGCTCGGCGGCATGCATGTAGTCGATGCGCAAGTCGAGGGTCGGGCACACCTCGAATTCCGGCAGTACACATAAGGTCGACATCCCGCAGGCCGTGTCCATCAATGAAGTAATGGCACCGCCATGGATTACCCCGTTTTCAGGATTACCGACGATTTTCGCGCTGTACGGAAGAATCACCGTGAGCCCTTCGCTGGAAGCGCTGTGCAACTGCAAACCGAGTACCTGACAGTGACGCAACGCTGATAAAAATCGCGTCGCACGCTCAAAAACGCTGTTTTCGGCCATTTGATAATTACTCTCGTTAGAGCCTGGTGCCAGTAGTCAGCGATACAGCAAAAGTTCCGTGTAAAAACAAACTTATATATCTGAAAGAAATGAGGAACTTAACCTGTAGCGCTGGGTTCTTAAGGCCAGTAGTTATTTTCCATAAGGAGAAACACCCCATGCGTAAGACTTTAGCTATTGCCTTGATGTTGACCGCTTCCCTCGGTCTCGCTGCCTGCGATAAAAAATCCGAGGACAAAGCTCAAGATGCCAACCAACATGCTGAACAAGCTCAGCAAGACATGAACAAAGCTCAGGATAAAGTGAACGACGCCGCGAAAGAAAACGCCGAAGCTGCCAAAGCTCAGGCTGAATCGAACGCTGCTGCTCAAGAAGAAGCTGCCAAGAAGCAATAATTCGCTTTTTGCTGCAGAAAAAAGAAAACCCGCCAAGTGCGGGTTTTCTTTTGCCTGTGATTTAGCGCCAAGCTCACCTTAGAGCAAGACAGTTCTAAAAGTCGGACTAATCATCAGTAACAGCGAGCACAGTAAGCCAACTACCCAAACCAGGCTGCGCAGCTTGGGCTGGTCAGCCAGATAGAGCCACAAGTAGAGGATCCGCGCGATAACAAAAACGATTGCCAATGTATCGATCAGCCATCCTGCCGTTTGCGTGGTATGCGCCATCAACACGCCGACCGCAAACAACATGAACGCTTCAATCGTATTCTGATGCGCCGCCAGCGCCCGAGCACCGTAGCCGGTCAATTGCGCTTGTTGCTGACGCGGCAAGTGGTTGTTGTAACCGCCCTGCTCTTTCATCGCCTTGCCCACCGGCAGACGCGCGATATAAATCAACAGCGCAGTGATAAACACACACCAGAACGGAATACTCATCAAGCGACCTCTTTGTTTGTCTCGGGAATGGGGGCTTCTGTAGGGGTATAGACCATGACATCGAGAACGTCGGAATGAAACTCGCGACGGTACAAGACCAATACCACACCGCCGCTCATCAGCATGAACAGCCACGGGCTGACGAACCACGCCAGCATGGTCATGCCGAAGTAGTAAGAGCGCAGCCCGAAGTTGAACTGGTTGGCCGCCATTGAAATCACCCGCGCCGCCCGCGCAGCGAACGCCTTGCGCTCCTGTTCGGAGACATGTCGCTCACCGATCATTGGCGCCGAGCCGACCAAAACCGCCGCAAAATTGTACTGACGCATGCACCAGCTAAAGGTGAAGAAGGCATAGACGAACACCATCGCCAGACACAGCAACTTGATTTCCGACATGCCCTGCGACGCCTGTTGCACCATCGGAATGTCTGCCAGCAACGAAACCGCCCGCTCCGATGCGCCCAGCACAGTGAGAATGCCGGCGAGGATGATCAAAGTGCTGGAGGCGAAGAACGAGGCGTTGCGCTCAAGATTACCGATCACGCTGGCGTCGGCGATGCGGTTGTCACGCAGCAACATGCGGCGCATCCAGTCTTCGCGGTACAGGTGCAGCACGCTGGCCAGACACGCTGTATCGCGGCCCTTCCAGGAGGCATAACGGGTGTAACCGCCCCAGCAGATGACAAACCAGACGGCGGCAAGCAGATGGATCAGATTGGCCTGGATGAACGACATGCAATTCCCTGTGGATATAGATGCTGTACCTGTAGGAGTGAGCCTGCTCGCGATAGCGGTGTGTCAATCACCATTGAAGTTGCCTGACACACCGCTATCGCGAGCAGGCTCACTCCTACATAAAAGCGATGCACCCCTTCGACGTTAGCTCAGGGAAAAAGACACTGCCTGACGCGCATAAAAAATGCCCCGTATCGATTGATACGGGGCATTTCTGTTTAAGCGTTGAAGACCCGCTTTTGGCGGGTCAGACAACGTCAGGCAACTGCTTCGCTGCGCTTGCCCAGCAGGCGATCGCAAACCACTGCGACCACCAGGGTCATCACGCACGGCACCAGCCACGCGAGGCCCTGCTCGCTGAGCGGCAGGTGCGACAACTGCGATGGCATCCAGTCGGCCAGACCGGCGCCTTTCAACGCGTCGATGGTGCCGAACACAAACGACACCAGCATCACCGGACCGAGGATACGGCCGTGCTCATGCCAGAAGTCTTTGCAGAAGCTCAGCGCCACCAACACGATGCACGGCGGGTAGATCGCGGTCAGCACCGGAATCGAGAAGGCAATCAGCTTGGTCAGGCCCAGGTTGGATACCAGCAGCGAGAACGCCGCCAGAATGATCACCAGGGTCTTATAAGACAGTGGCAGCACACGGCTGAAGTATTCGGCACACGCACAAGTCAGACCGACCGCCGTCACCAGACACGCCAGTGAGATCAATACCGCGAGGAAACCGCTGCCCAGCGAACCGAAGGTGTGTTGCACATACGCGTGCAGCACCGCTGCGCCGTTGGTCGCGCCCACGGCCACTTCGTGGCTGCCGGAACCGAGACGGAACAGGCTGATATACACCAGCGCCAGACCGACGCCGGCGATCAGGCCAGCGATGATCGCGTAACGGGTGATCAGCACCGGCGACTCGACGCCACGAGAGCGGATCGCGTTAACGATGACGATGCCGAACACCAGCGCCCCGAGGGTATCCATGGTCAGGTAACCATTGATAAAGCCTTGGGAGAACGGTGCCGCGACGTATTCCGGCGTGCCTTGGCCGATGTCACCTGCCGGCAGGGCAAATGCAGCGATGCCGAGGACTGCCAGCGCGATGATCTTCAATGGCGCGAGGAAGCGGCCAACGGTGTCCAGCAAACGCCCAGGGTAGAGCGAGATGAAAAACACCAGCAGGAAGTACACCGAGCTGTAGAGGAACAGTGCCAGCGGGCTTTCGCCAGTCAACGGCGCCAGCCCTACTTCGAACGATACGGTCGCGGTACGCGGGGTGGCGAATAACGGGCCGACCGCCAGATAGCACGCCGCCGCGAGAATGCCGCCGGCGATCTTGCCGATCGGGCTGCTCAGCGCATCCATCGCCCCACCGACCTTGGCCAGTGCAACGACGGTGATCACCGGCAGACCCACCGCGGTGATCAGGAAGCCCAGCGCGGCCATCCAGACGTGAGGCCCGGCCTGCAAGCCCACGATCGGCGGGAAAATGATGTTGCCAGCCCCAACGAACAGAGCAAACGTCATAAAACCAAGTGCCAGGATGTCCTGACCTTTCAAAACTTTCATTAAGGTAATACCACACTACTGAATCGGAATTTAGAGGGGGATTGCCCTGTGTAATTAGGGAAATGCTGTCGATCCGTATGGGACTGACCCTTAAAGCGCGTTGCATGCCTTGTGGGCGGCAGACGCAAAAATGGCTGCTAGCCTAACGAATTTGCTTTGCAAACGCACTGTTAGAGGGCGAACTATCCGATACGCGACGTTTCCGTGTCGCGTTTTTGCATGTAATTGGGGGCAAGTCTATAAATCAGCGAATGCCAGAAACGACAAAGGCCACCCGAAGGTGGCCTTTGTTTGGTGAAGCGTCAGCTAAGCGCGTGGCTTACTTGACAGCCCAACCGGTCAGCTCGGCCAGGGCCTTGCCGATGTCTGCCAGCGAACGCACGGTTTTAACACCTGCGTCTTGCAGCGCAGCGAATTTCTCGTCTGCAGTGCCTTTGCCGCCAGAGATGATTGCGCCAGCATGGCCCATGCGCTTGCCCGGAGGAGCAGTCACACCCGCGATGTAGGAAACAACCGGCTTGGTCACGTGTGCCTTGATGTAGGCAGCCGCTTCTTCTTCAGCCGAACCGCCGATCTCACCGATCATGACGATCGCTTCGGTCTTCGGGTCTTCCTGGAACAGCTTCAGGATGTCGATGAAGTTCGAACCCGGGATCGGGTCACCACCGATGCCGACGCAAGTCGACTGACCGAAACCGGCGTCAGTAGTCTGCTTCACAGCTTCGTAGGTCAGGGTGCCGGAACGCGAAACGATACCGACCTTGCCTGGCAAGTGAATGTGACCTGGCATGATGCCGATCTTGCATTCGCCTGGGGTGATCACGCCTGGGCAGTTAGGGCCGATCAGGACTACGCCCAGCTCGTCGCACGTAACTTTGGCGTCCAGCATGTCCAGGGTAGGAATGCCTTCGGTGATGCAGACGATCAGCTTGATGCCGCCGAATGCTGCTTCCAGGATCGAGTCTTTGCAGAAAGGAGCCGGAACGTAGATAACAGAGGCGGTAGCGCCAGTGGCTGCAACTGCGTCTTTAACGGTGTTGAACACTGGCAGACCCAGGTGCTCGGTGCCGCCTTTACCAGGAGTTACGCCGCCAACCATCTTGGTGCCGTATTCGATGGCTTGCTGGGTGTGGAAACTACCTTGCGAACCGGTAATACCCTGGCAGATAACTTTGGTGTCTTTATTGATCAGGACGCTCATTATTTGCCCTCCGCAGCTTTGACAACTTGTTGAGCAGCGTCGGTCAGGCTGGTAGCAGCGATGATGTTCAAACCGCTTTCTGCCAGTACTTTAGCGCCCAGCTCAGCGTTGTTGCCTTCAAGGCGAACAACAACCGGGATTTTCACGCCGACTTCTTTCACAGCGCCGATGATGCCTTCGGCAATCATGTCGCAGCGAACGATGCCGCCGAAGATGTTGACCAGTACTGCAGCGACGTTGGTGTCGGACAGGATGATCTTGAACGCTTCAGTTACGCGTTCTTTGGTAGCGCCACCACCTACGTCGAGGAAGTTGGCTGGCTTGCCGCCATGCAGGTTGACGATGTCCATGGTCCCCATGGCCAGGCCAGCACCGTTGACCATGCAGCCGATGTTGCCTTCCAGTGCTACGTAGTTCAGTTCGAACTTGGCAGCGTGCGCTTCGCGCGGATCGTCCTGCGACGGATCGTGGAAAGCCTTCAGCTTAGGCTGACGGTACATGGCGTTGGCGTCGATGTTGATCTTGGCGTCCAGGCAGTGCAGATCGCCGTCAGCCTTGATCACCAGCGGGTTCACTTCCAGCAGAGCCAGGTCGTGATCCTTGAACAGTTTGGCCAGACCTACGAAGATCTTGGCGAACTGATTGACCTGCTTGCCTTCCAGACCCAGCTGGAATGCCAGCTCGCGACCTTGGCATGGCAGAGCGCCAACCAGTGGATCGATAGTGGCCTTGAGAATTTTTTCTGGAGTGTCGTGAGCGATTTTTTCGATGTCCACGCCACCTTCGGTGGAGGCCATGAACACGATGCGACGGCTCGAACGGTCAACGACAGCGCCCAGGTACAGCTCTTTAGCGATATCAGTGCACGATTCAACCAGGATCTTGGTGACTGGCTGGCCATTGGCGTCAGTCTGGTAAGTCACCAGACGCTTGCCCAGCCACTGCTGTGCGAAGGCTTTGGCGTCTTCTTTGCTGCGAACCAGCTTGACGCCGCCCGCTTTACCGCGACCACCGGCGTGGACCTGGGCTTTGACAACCCACTCGCTGCCGCCGATTTTGTCGCAAGCTTCTGCTGCTGCTTCCGGGGTGTCTACTGCGTAACCAGTGGAAACTGGCAGGCCGTATTCAGCGAACAGCTGCTTACCCTGATACTCGTGAAGATTCATGCTTTTTACCGTCTTCGTTAGGTACTGCGCATTCGGCGCTGCGCTCATTTGAGTGCCGCGCCACCTGTGACTGCTGCTTGCGTAGCTGAGCTACGCAAGACTGCGTCCAGCGGACATTCCGCGGTGAGACTTGCTCGCAAGGCTCACGACGGGCCGTTACCGCCGTGGTTTCTTATTGTCTGTTAACGCTTTTTGCGGTTGGCAATGTGGATGGCGCCGCCATTCACAGCCAGAGCAGCTTCGTGCAAGGCTTCAGACAGGGTCGGATGGGAGAAAACCATCATGCCCAGGTCTTCAGCGCTGGTGCCGAATTCCATACCGATCGCGCCCTGCTGAACCAGTTCTGCAGCGCTCGGACCAATCACGTGCACGCCCAATACGCGGTCAGTCTTGGCATCAGCGATGACCTTGACGAAACCACCGGTATCGTTGGCGGCCATGGCACGGCCGGAAGCGGCGAACGGGAAGGTGCCGACGTTAACTTCAACGCCTTCAGCTTTCAAGGCCTGCTCGGTTTTGCCAACCCACGCGATTTCCGGGTGAGTATAAATAACCGAAGGGATCAGGTCATAGTTCATCTGGGCTTTGTGGCCCTTGATGCGCTCGACAACCATGATGCCTTCTTCCGAAGCCTTGTGAGCCAGCATCATGCCGCGAACCACGTCACCAATGGCGAAAACGCCCGGTACGGTGGTCGCACAATGATCGTCAACGTGCACGAAACCGCGCTCGTCGAGGGTCACGCCGCTGTCGGCAGCCAGCAGATCAGTGGTCACCGGACGGCGACCAACGGCTACGATCAGCTTGTCGAACGTGATGGTCTGTTCGCCGTTGGCATCGGTGTAGCTCACAACGACTTCGTCGCCGTTCACTTTCGAGCCGGTTACGCGAGCGCCCAGTTTGATGTCCAGACCTTGTTTGGTCAGGGTTTTCAGCGCTTCCTTGGAAACAGCGGTGTCCGCTGCCATCAGGAAAGTGTCCAGAGCTTCCAGAACAACAACTTCGGAGCCCAGACGCGACCACACCGAACCCAGTTCCAGACCGATCACGCCAGCGCCGATCACGCCCAGACGCTTAGGTACGGTTTGGAATTCCAGTGCGCCAGTCGAATCGACGATGACTTTCTGATCAACTGGAGCCGGCGGAATGTCGATCGGACGCGAACCTGGCGCCAGGATCACGTTTTCAGCTTCGATGACTTCAACCGAGCCGTCTGGCTTGGTGACTTCGACTTTCTTGCCAGCCAGCAGTTTGCCGTGACCTTGGATCGAAGTTACGCCGTTGGCCTTGAACAGGGTGGCAACGCCGCCGGTCAGGTTCTTGACGATGCCAGCCTTGCGGCCAACCATCGCAGCGACGTCCATTTTGACTTCGCCGGTCGAGATACCGTGAACGTTGAAGCTTTCTTTCGCTTCCTTGTATTTCCAGGAGCTGTCGAGCAGCGCCTTGGAAGGAATGCAGCCCACGTTCAGGCAGGTACCGCCCAGGGCTTGCTTGCCTTCTGCGTCGGTGTACTTCTCGATGCAGGCAGTGGTCAGACCCAGCTGCGCCGCCTTGATGGCAGCCACGTAGCCACCAGGGCCAGCACCGATCACTACTACGTCAAATTTCTGCGACATTCAAAAATCCTCTTTTTTGCAGCAAGCGTGAAGCCGCAAGCCTCAAGCCAAACTGCGGTTACTCGCAGCTTGCAGCTTGAGACTTGCAGCTGCTTCTATCAAATATCCAGCAACAGACGAGCCGGATCTTCCAGCAGGTTCTTGATGGTCACCAGGAAAGTCACAGCTTCTTTGCCATCGATCAGACGGTGATCGTAGGACAGTGCCAGGTACATCATCGGACGGATAACGACCTGACCGTTGATGGCCATAGGACGCTGGATGATGTTGTGCATGCCCAGAATCGCTGCCTGCGGCGGGTTGACGATCGGGGTCGACATCATCGAACCGAAGGTACCACCGTTGGTGATGGTGAAGGTACCACCGGTCATCTCGTCCATCGACAATTTGCCGTCACGGGCTTTCTTGCCGAAAGTGGCGATGCCGCCTTCGATTTCAGCCAGGCTCATCAGCTCGGCGTTACGCAGAACCGGAACCACCAGGCCACGATCGCTGGAAACGGCAACGCCGATGTCCGCGTAGCCGTGGTAAACGATGTCAGCGCCGTCGATCGATGCGTTAACAGCCGGGAAGCGTTTCAGCGCTTCGGTAGCCGCTTTCACGAAGAACGACATGAAGCCCAGGCGTACGCCGTTGTGGGACTTCTCAAACAGGTCTTTGTACTTCGAACGCAGGGCCATGACTTCGGTCATGTCGACTTCGTTGAACGTGGTCAGCATCGCCATGTTCGACTGAGCTTCAACCAGACGCTTGGCCACAGTGGCACGAACGCGGGTCATCGGTACGCGCTTCTCGATGCGGTCGCCAGCGGCGAACACAGGCGCGGCGGCCGAAGGAGCAGCAGCCTTGGCAGGCGCGGCAGCCGGAGCGGCTTTCTTGGCAGCAACAGCTGCAACCACGTCTTCCTTGGTCACACGACCGCCTTTGCCGGTGCCGGCAACGGAAGCGATGTTGATGCCGTTTTCTTCAGCCAGCTTGCGCGCGGCTGGAGCAGCAACAGGATCGTCTTCGCCTTCGGCAGCAGCCGGTGCAGCGGCAGCGGCTGGAGCAGCAGCGGCGGCTGGAGCAGCGGCAGCAGCGCCGCCCGCTTCGATGGAGCCCAGCACTTCGTCGGACAGAACGGTGTCGCCTTCGTTCTTGACGATTGCGCCCAGCACGCCGTCGGCGGTAGCCAGAACTTCCAGTACGACTTTGTCAGTTTCGATGTCGACGATCAGGTCGTCACGCTTGACGGCGTCGCCCGGTTTTTTGTGCCAGGTGGCAACGGTGCCATCGGCAACCGATTCCGGGAAAGTGGGGGCTTTGATCTCGATAGCCATTATCTGTAGTTCCTTAAATTCGGTTTCAGGTGCGCGAAGGCATTAAATGGTAAACGCGGCTTGCAGGAGTTTTTCCTGCTGCTCGGCGTGCATCGATGCGTAACCACAAGCTGGGGCAGCAGAAGCCTCACGGCCCGCGTACTCAAGTACGAGAGACTTGTCGAGGTTACCGATGCTGCGACGCAAGTGGTGCTGGCTGCAGTACCAGGCGCCCTGGTTCATCGGCTCTTCCTGACACCAAACGGCATTTTTGACGTTGGTGTACGGAGCCAGGACTTCTTTCAAGTCGTCCTCAGGGAATGGGTACAGCTGCTCGATACGCACGATGGCGATATCTTCACGGCCTTCGGCACGGCGTTTTTCCAGCAGGTCGTAGTAGACCTTGCCGCTACACAGAACAACGCGCTCGACCTTTTTCGGGTCCAGTGCATCGATTTCCGGGATCACGGTCTGGAACGAACCTTCGGCCAGATCTTCCAGGGTCGAGATGGCCAGCTTGTGGCGCAGAAGGGACTTCGGCGTCAGCACGATCAGCGGTTTGCGCAGCGGACGAATCACCTGACGACGCAGCAAGTGGTAGATCTGTGCTGGCGTGGTCGGTACCGCTACCTGAATGTTGTGCTCGGCGCACAGTTGCAGGTAACGCTCAAGACGTGCCGAGCTGTGCTCAGGGCCCTGACCTTCGTAACCGTGTGGCAGCAGCATGGTCAGACCGCAGAGACGGCCCCACTTGTGCTCGCCGCTGGTGATGAACTGGTCGATAACAACCTGTGCACCGTTGGCGAAGTCGCCGAACTGGGCTTCCCAGATCACCAGCGCATCCGGCGTGGTGGTCGAGTAACCGTATTCGAACGCCAGTACCGCTTCTTCCGACAGGAACGAGTCGTACAGGTCAAAACGTGGCTGACCGTCGTACAGGTGCTGCAGAGGAATGTAGGTGCCCGCGTCTTTCTGGTTGTGCAACACGGCGTGACGGTGCGAGAACGTACCGCGGCCGATGTCCTGACCGGTCATGCGGATCGGGTGACCTTCGAACGCCAGGGTCGCGTACGCCATGGTTTCGGCGTAACCCCAGTTGATCGGCAGGCCGCCGGCTTGCATCTTCTGACGGTCTTCGTAGATCTTCGCGACCTGACGCTGAACCACGAAGCCTTCCGGAATTTCCAGCAGCTTGGCGGACAGTTCTTGCAGGGTCTTCAGATCAAAGCGAGTGTCGTGACGCGCAGTCCAGGCGTGGCCCAGATACGGACGCCAGTCCACGAACAGCTCTTTGTTCGGCTCTTTGACCAGCGACTTCACCACGTGCAGACCGTTGTCCAGCGCGTTGCGGTATTCGTCGACTTTCGCCTGAACACGCTCTGCGTCCAGCACACCGCCCTGGGTCAGACGATCAGCGTACAGCTCACGGGTGGTGCGCTGTTTGGTGATCTGCTGGTACATCAGAGGCTGGGTGCCGCTAGGCTCGTCGGCCTCGTTGTGGCCGCGACGACGGTAGCAGACCAGGTCGATCACCACGTCACGCTTGAACTGCATGCGGTAGTCGATGGCCAGCTGGGTCACGAACAACACGGCTTCCGGATCATCACCATTCACATGGAGGATCGGCGCCTGGATCATCTTCGCAACGTCGGTGGCGTACTCGGTGGAACGCGAGTCCAGCGGGTTGCTGATGGTGAAACCGACCTGGTTGTTGATCACGATGTGCACGGTACCGCCGGTCTTGAAACCGCGGGTCTGCGACATCTGGAAGGTTTCCATGACCACGCCCTGACCTGCGAATGCAGCGTCACCGTGGATGGAGATCGGCAGAACCTTCTCACCGGTCGGGTCGTTACGACGATCCTGACGGGCGCGAACCGAACCTTCTACCACCGGGGAAACGATTTCCAGGTGGGACGGGTTGAACGCCATGGCCAGGTGAACTTCACCGCCGGCGGTCATCACGTTGGACGAGAAGCCCTGGTGATATTTAACGTCACCGGAACCCAGCTCGACCTTCTTCTTGCCTTCAAACTCGTCGAACAGCTCGCGCGGGTTCTTGCCGAAGGTGTTGACCAGCACGTTCAGACGGCCACGGTGGGCCATGCCGATGACGACTTCCTTGGTGCCGTAGGAACCGGAACGCTGGATCAGTTCGTCGAGCATCGGAATCAGGCTTTCGCCGCCTTCCAGACCGAAACGCTTGGTGCCCGGGTATTTGGTGCCCAGGTATTTTTCCAGGCCTTCACCGGCGGTCACGCGCTCAAGCAGGTGGCTCTTGATGTCGGCGGAGTACGTCGGACGACCACGCACGCTTTCCAGACGCTGCTGGAACCACTGGCGCTGCTCGGAATCGGTGATGTGCGTAAATTCAGCGCCGATGGTGCGGCAATATGTCTGCTGCAACGCTTCGTGAATTTCGCGTAGGCTCGCTTCCTCTTTGCCGATGAACAGGTCGCCGGCACGGAAGGTCGTATCAAGATCGGCATTGGTCAAGCCGTAATGATTGATCGACAGGTCTGCAGGTGCAGGACGCTGCCACAGCCCCAGCGGGTCAAGCTGGGCTGCCTGGTGGCCACGCATACGGTAGGCCTGGATCAATCGCAGCACTTCAACTTGCTTCTTTTCGTGCTCACTGCTCACGCTGCCGGCGGAAACCGGTTGAGCGCGGCGCTGGTTCTTTGCCAGCAGCACGAAATGATCGCGAATTGTCGAGTGCGAAACATCAGTGGCAGAGTTGCCGTCGGCAGGCAACTTCTGAAAGTAGGTGCGCCACTCTTCTGGCACAGCGTTAGGGTCGTGCAGGTAGAGCTCATAAAGCTCTTCCACATAGGCAGCGTTTCCACCTGAAAGGTAGGCGCTGTTCCACATGCGCTGCATCACGCTTTCTTGCATGCTTGGTCACCCTCGGTTAGGGGAACACCATCGATGTCGACACCGAGCAAACTTGCAGAAGTCCGAATGCAGCGACTAAAACAAGCCACTTAGGATCACACTGATAGTCCGGGTACCAGCCCGGATGCCCCTGCTTGTCTCATTTCTTCAAAATAAGAGCGGCAGCTTGTGGCTACTGCTCTGGTTATAGCCATGACGCGGGTTGAAGCCCGCGCCACAGCCTCTACGGTGCAGCGGTTACAGCAGCTGAATCACACGCCGCTCGAAAGCAGCATGTTACGGATGTGACCGATGGCCTTAGTCGGGTTCAGGCCTTTCGGACATACGTTGACGCAGTTCATGATGCCCCGGCAGCGGAAGACGCTGAACGGGTCATCGAGCGAAGCCAGACGCTCGTTGGTCTTGGTGTCACGGCTGTCTGCAAGGAAGCGATAAGCTTGCAGCAGTGCAGCTGGACCCAGGAACTTGTCCGGGTTCCACCAGAAGGACGGGCAAGAGGTCGAGCAGCAAGCGCACAGGATGCACTCGTACAGACCGTCGAGCTTTTCGCGCTCTTCTGGCGACTGCAGACGCTCGATGGCCGGAGCCGGCGTGTCGTTCTGCAGGTAAGGCTTCACCTTTTCGTATTGCTTGTAGAAGATGCTCATATCGACGACCAGGTCACGGATAACCGGCAAACCTGGCAGCGGACGAACAACCAACTTGTTACCTTTTACAACCGCAGACAGCGGCGTGATGCACGCCAGACCGTTCTTGCCGTTGATGTTCATGCCGTCGGAACCGCAAACGCCTTCACGGCAAGAGCGACGATAGGAGAAACCTTCGTCCTGCTCTTTGATCAGGGCCAGTACGTCCAGCACCATCAGATCTTTACCACCGGTATCGATCTGGAATTCCTGCATGAACGGCGCGGCGTCCTGATCAGGGTTGTAACGATAAACGCTGACTTGCAACATGGCGGCCACCCTTAATAAGTCCGAATCTTAGGTTCAAAAGTCGGAACAGTCTTCGGCGAGAAGTTCACGGCACGCTTGGTGACGCGCTTGTCACCCGGGAAGTACAGGGTGTGGCAGAGCCAGTTTTCGTCGTCACGGTCTTCGAAGTCTTCACGGGCGTGAGCACCGCGCGACTCTTTGCGGACTTCAGCGGCGATGGCGGTAGCTTCAGCCACTTCCAGCAGGTTTTGCAGTTCCAGCGCTTCGATACGGGCAGTGTTGAACGCCTGCGACTTATCGTTGATTTTCACGTTGGCGATGCGGGTACGCAGGTCAGCAAGCTGAGCGATACCTTTCTGCATGTATTCGCCAGTACGGAATACACCGAAGTAGTTCTGCATGCAGTTCTGCAGCTCGCGACGCAGGGTTGCCACATCTTCACCGTCGGTACGGCTGTTCAGCGCGTTCAGACGCGACAGGGCAGCTTCGATATCGGCTTCGGTAGCGTCGTCGTATTCGATGCCGTCGGTCAGCGCCTTTTCCAGGTGCAGGCCGGCAGCGCGGCCGAATACCACCAGGTCGAGCAGCGAGTTGCCGCCCAGACGGTTGGCACCGTGAACCGATACGCAAGCCACTTCGCCCACAGCGAACAGACCAGGGATGATCTTGTCGACGCCTTCAGCGTCCTGGGTGATCGCCTGGCCATGAATGTTGGTGGCAACGCCGCCCATCATATAGTGGCAAGTCGGAACAACCGGAACCGGCGCAACAACCGGGTCAACGTGTGCGAAAGTCTTCGACAGTTCGCAGATGCCTGGCAGACGGCTGTGCAGCACTTCCTCGCCCAGGTGGTCGAGCTTGAGCAGTACGTGGTCACCATTCGGACCGCAACCGTTGCCAGCGATGATTTCTTTAACCATCGAGCGAGCAACCACGTCACGACCGGCAAGGTCTTTGGCGTTCGGAGCATAACGCTCCATGAAACGCTCGCCGTGCTTGTTGATCAGGTAACCACCTTCACCACGGCAACCTTCTGTAACCAGCACACCGGCGCCGGCAATGCCGGTCGGGTGGAACTGCCACATTTCGATGTCTTGTACCGGCACGCCAGCACGCAGAGCCATGCCGACGCCGTCACCGGTGTTGATCAGGGCGTTGGTGGTGGAAGCGTAGATACGACCTGCACCGCCGGTAGCCAATACGGTGGCCTTGGCGCGGATGTAGGTGGTTTCGCCGGTTTCGATGCAGATCGCGATCACACCGACGAAGTCGCCTTCCTGGTTTTTCACCAGATCGACAGCGTAGTACTCGTTCAGGAACGTGGTACCGGCTTTCAGGTTGCCCTGATAAAGGGTGTGCAGCAGTGCGTGACCGGTACGGTCGGAAGCGGCGCACGTACGGGCAGCCTGCCCGCCTTTGCCGTAGTCCTTGGACTGGCCACCGAACGGACGCTGATAGATACGGCCCTGTTCGGTACGCGAGAACGGCATGCCCATGTGGTCCAGCTCATAAACAGCAGCCGGGCCTTCCTGACACATGTATTCGATAGCGTCCTGGTCACCGATGTAGTCGGAACCCTTGACGGTATCGTACATGTGCCAGCGCCAGTCATCGTTCGGGTCAGCAGACGCGATTGCGCAAGTGATACCGCCTTGGGCGGATACAGTGTGCGAACGGGTCGGGAAAACCTTGGTGATCACGGCAGTCTTGTGACCGCCCTGTGCCAGTTGCAGCGCAGCGCGCATGCCGGCACCGCCACCACCAATAATGATGGCGTCGAAAGAAATCGTTGGAATGTTAGCCATGACTCAGATACCCCAGAGAATCTGCACACCCCAGACGAAGTAAGCGAACATCGCAACGCCGCATACTGCCTGGAAAAGGAAACGTATAGCCGTCGCGGACTTGCCGAACGCCATTGGCGTCAGGTAGTCAGTCGCGATGGTCCACATGCCGACCCAGGCGTGAGCGCCGAGAGCAACAAGGGCCAGGAGGCTGAAAATACGCATTCCGTTGTGGGCGAACAGTTCATGCCACTGGGCATACTCGAGGCCAGGGTGGGCCACGACGTATCCGATCAGAAAGATGAAGTAAGCCGCGAGAACGACCGCAGACACACGTTGCGCCATCCAGTCATAGAGGCCCGAACGCGACAGGTTCGTGACGTTAGTTACCATATCCAAACTCCTGCCAGAACGATTACCACCACGGAAACGGCGATAACGATTTTCGAGCCCAGCTTGCCGCCTTCCAGCGTCTCACCGATGCCCATGTCCATGATCAAATGGCGCACACCGGCTACCAGGTGATACAGCAGAGCGGACAGGATGCCCCAAATCACTAGCTTGGCTAGCGGACTGGTCAGACACGCTTTCACCTGACCGAAGCCTTCCTCGGAGCTCAGCGACTTGTCCAATGCATAAAGCATGATGGCAAGGCACACGAAGAGGATGACACCGGAGATACGGTGAAGAATGGACGTGTAAGCAGTGACTGGGAGTTTGATGGTCCTTAGGTCTAGGTTTACAGGTCGTTGGCTTTTCACGGCTTTTTTTTCACACTGAAGAGCCCCTAACAATCAGGGCAAAGTTGTTGGGGAGTGCACTGGTCAGGTAACCACCACCCAGGGATGCGACCCCCAATGAAAGCAAGCCCAAAAGCCCTTGGCGGTCGGTGGCCGAGTATAGACAGTTAGGCTACTAATGACAACGCAATCACCTACCCCCAATAGCTGATTGCACAAGTTGCATAAAAGGCGTAAATGGCAGGCAATTTCGAGGAAAAAGTGCGCTTAAAGCCTTCTGGAGCAAGACTTTAGGCAAATTGACATTCGAATTTATCTCACTATAGTGGTGCGGGCCCTGCGTGGGGGGTCTGTCTGATGGTTCAAGCATAAATAGGAGGCCACATGGCTGACAAAAAAGCGCAGTTGATCATCGAGGGCGCAGCCCCCGTCGAGCTGCCCATTTTAACCGGCACCGTTGGTCCCGATGTAATCGATGTTCGGGGCCTGACGGCCACGGGCCGCTTCACGTTCGACCCGGGTTTCATGTCGACCGCCTCGTGCGAGTCGAAGATCACCTATATCGACGGCGACAACGGCATTCTGTTGCACCGCGGCTACCCGATCGAACAGCTGGCTGAAAAGTCGGACTACCTGGAAACCTGCTACCTGCTGCTCAACGGCGAACTGCCGACCGCAGAACAGAAGGCCCAGTTCGTCAGCACCGTAAAAAACCACACCATGGTTCACGAGCAGCTGAAAACCTTCTTCAACGGTTTCCGTCGCGACGCCCACCCGATGGCCGTCATGTGCGGTGTAGTCGGCGCCCTCTCGGCCTTCTACCACGACTCCCTCGACATCAATAACCCGCAGCATCGCGAAATCTCCGCGATCCGTCTGGTTGCCAAGATGCCGACCCTGGCAGCGATGGTTTACAAGTACTCCATGGGCCAACCCATGATGTACCCGCGCAACGACCTGACGTACGCGGAAAACTTCCTGCACATGATGTTCAACACCCCGTGCGAGATCAAACCGATCAGCCCGGTGCTCGCCAAGGCCATGGACCGGATCTTCATCCTTCATGCCGACCACGAGCAGAACGCGTCGACTTCCACTGTGCGTCTGGCAGGTTCTTCGGGTGCCAACCCGTTCGCCTGTATCGCCGCCGGTATCGCCGCACTGTGGGGCCCTGCCCACGGCGGTGCGAACGAAGCCGTGCTGACCATGCTGGATGAGATTGGCGATGTTTCGAACATCGACAAGTTCATCGCCAAGGCCAAGGACAAGAACGATTCGTTCAAGCTGATGGGCTTCGGTCACCGCGTTTACAAGAACCGCGACCCTCGCGCGACTGTCATGAAGCAGACCTGTGACGAAGTGCTGAAGGAACTAGGCATCAACAACGATCCGCAACTCGAACTGGCCATGCGCCTGGAAGAGATCGCGCTGACCGATCCATACTTCATCGAACGCTCGCTGTACCCGAACGTCGACTTCTACTCGGGGATTATCCTCAAGGCGATCGGCATTCCGACCAGCATGTTCACGGTGATTTTCGCGCTGGCACGTACTGTTGGCTGGATTTCGCACTGGAAAGAGATGCTCTCCAGCCCGTACAAGATTGGCCGTCCGCGCCAGTTGTACACTGGCTACGAGTCGCGTGATATTTCCAAGCTGGAAGATCGCAAATAAGACCTGTCTTGCGATAACGTCTTAAGTTGTACCGGGAACGGCCTCTATTTATATAGGGGCCGTTTTTGTTTGTCTGGGGTTTGGGGTTTGGGGGCATATCCGTTGCTGCGGGTGTTGCCGCTGGCGGTTTCGCTCTTACAGCGACTCACTTTTCCAGACGCCGAAAAGTAAGCAAAAGGCTTT
>NZ_CDROCK010000042.1:0-60898 GCF_977020205.1 Pseudomonas sp. AIG
TGCAAGTGCAAGTGCAAGTGCAAGTGCAAGTGCAAGTGCAAGTGCAAGTGCAAGTGCAAGTCCTATGCCTCTGCAATCTCCTCTCGCGTCATCGAGCAGGCTAACGCTCTAACAACTCAATTCTAGTCAACGACGCAGAGCGCGCTCAAGGCAGGGCATTCCTCAACTTTCCAGAAATCACTGGCTACTTTTTCGTCCAGTATTCTCTGACCGTGGTCAATGCAAGTCCCAGTGTCTCGGCAGTCTGCCGTTGAGTCGCACCGGTCGATTTGAGACTCAGCACGGCTCTCTCATTCTCAGCATTCAACGGCTTACCCCGACCCCGCTTTATAAGCGAGCCATTCCCGTCAAATTGCTCGCTGAGCGCTTCCATTCCTCTACCAGCGTGAAAATCTGATACCTCGACCTCAGCTTCACGCATCACTTCAAGAGGCTGCTTTCCCTCTTGGTGAGCAATGCACAAGCTAAGCATCGCCACCGGACTAATCCCAAGCGACTCCGCTAGATCTGCAAATTGCTCAAGGGTGATGCTCGTCTGGGCATTTTCCAGCGCACTTACCTTTCGCCGGTGTGTGGCATCCGAGACGTCGGCGTACTTCGCACGTCGTATTACGCGGAGCGCACGAAGCACTCCTGCAAATGCGATTCTCAATTCCATGACTTGCCCAAAAGTCAGGATATAGCCACAATTGACCAGTACGAATAAACGTCAATATCGTGTATTATCCGCCAGTTACGGCTAACGTCAGCGCCAGCTATCCCGCGATATTGAGCCGTGGCGCATTGACCCTTGCCCTCAAACCTCAATGCATCGCCGTCGCGATGGATTTAACGAGAACCCGATGTTTAGAACAGACGATAATGATTTGGCAGGCGTCCCAGGAGTTTTCGGGGAGGGCCTTGCGCACTGGCATGCAGTTTCCAGGATGCTCAGGAAGCACTGGTTCCACCTCACTGTAAAAATGATCGTGAAGGGCAGGGCGCATGAGTTTGAGCTGATGGTCAATGACGAGCCCAAGCTCCAACAAGTGCTCAAGTCGCAAGACGATGAGGTCTTCGTCAAAGATATTCAGATTGTCACACCAGCTAACATGAATGGTGGCGACGCTTGGCGGATGGAGAAGGTCGTAAGCTTGGCTCTGGCGCACGATTCGGATGGTGACGCCGTCTGTGTAGTGACGGTTGAGGGTGGCTCGATTTACCACGACTCGTATCGTTCCAGTCTGGATGTGACGACGTTGACCAATATTCGACCCCTTTACGATCGCAGCGCTGTGCAAGGCATGCACTGACTTGTCGGAGGAGCAGCGTGAATGGCTAGCGCGGATGATAATGAGCTGTTGAATGATGACCATACTTTTACTGACGGTGTATCGCTGAGCCTAGATGAGGCTCGCGCACTTGTGTCTGACCGCTTTCAGAGGAAAGCTTATTGCGTGGTCGAGCAGTGGACTCTTTTCCAAGCAGACGTATCCGCTGATGATCTGGCCAAGATTCACGCCGCTGGGCATCTTCCATTGGTGGTCTTTGCCCATCGAGTAATAGAAGATAGCCGTGGTCGCTTTCAGCCAGGCGATTGGGTGCGGTCGAGTATGTGCACATCGTTCGACGGTAGCATCCTGGCTGAGACGAAGAACACGGTGTATGTATTGGTCGGCCCAGGTCGACGTCAAACGGCGAGTCTCAAAACGATTTTCTCTTTTTTCTGATCGCGTACAGCAGTGGTCAGTCCATCTGGTAAGGACACTTAATGCCCGGCTCCATCGATGTAGATTTTCACAGCAAACAGCATTCTGACTTTGATCTCCAGTGCATAGCCGGAGCCGTTTCCCAAGGCTTCGCTGAACCGGTTACTGCCTACCTCACTGAAGCCTTCATTAAGTCCCGGACATGTGTTGGAGTGGTATTCGGACATCAAGGCGATGACGCTCATGGAAGGTTTGAAGATGGTCGCATTATTCAAACTGGTGTTGTGGTGATAGCGCAGAAGGAGGGTGGATATTGGGTGTTATCAGATGAGGCGGGCGGCAGGTACGTGCTTGTTACATTTCGACCGGATGGTGGAAGCGAGAGTCTGCTGAATTACCTAAGAACGGCAGAACCGCAACCAGAGCGATCTTGCTGAGCTGAGCTGTACATGAACGATACTCCAACAAACGGCCATGCCTTACCTGAAATCAAGATTGAAGAGTTCAGAGCGCGTTATCCGCAGCTTTTCTCGGATCCTAGAGTCGATGAGATCTACTGTGATCCAGGTTGGCGCGGTCTACTCTTGGCTCTTTGCGATACTCTGCAGGAGCATCTAACACGGCATCCTAATGTCGTGCCGGTGACTGTAGGTCAGATCAAATCAAAATTCGGCGAGCTTCATTTCTTTTATGAAGGTGGTGATGCGTACTGCCGTGGAGCAGTTGATTTGGCAGCCGGGCTTTCGCTGAAAACTTGTGAAAGGTGCGGGGCTCCTGGCAGGCTTATAGAAGGGCAGTGGGTTAGCACGCTGTGTTCGACCCACGACGGTAGCAGTACTGAATAAAGCCGAGGATCCGACTGATTTAACTGGGGTGGCGTGCCGCTTTCGCGGACGGTTGTCGTAAACCGAGCCACTACGCGTCTCGGCCCTGCCGGGCTTCCATCCTCACGTCTTCGGCCGAAGGCCTACGCGCTCCGCTTGCGGGTGGATGAGCCACGCTCCGGTCAATGCTCCATGAAGCGGAGTGCATTTTGATCAGACGGCTGAACCTCATCGGCCTGATCGATAGGTTTCGCCCTTGCTGACGACAGTATTCTGAATTCACGCGCGGACACGAACTCGGCTACGTGAACTCAGTGTTAATGGACGGTAGTGCTTTCAAAGGCGCCTCCACTGGGCAGCCACCGAGTAGTGAAGAACTTTGCAAACTCTACCGCACCTTTGAAATTCAACTGAGATGACGCATAGGATTTCATGAGTAGTGAACGGGGCAGCGTCCAATCCCACTTTTCCCTGATGAGATTCTCGACTCCTTCTAGTAAGGCTTCGATGTCGTCAGGGTCTAGCTCAGCGATCCTAGCGAGGGCGTCAGCGACATTTTTTTGTGACCCGCCGACGGACAACGCAAGACCTGAGCTCTCGCAACTCATTCCCACATGATTGAACATGAGCACCAGAGCGTCATTGGTTTGGTCACCACGCCAGGTCAGTAGATGAGTTTTCGAGTCAGACCCGTAGGTAAATTCATCTGCCAGCCCGAGAGATTTGAAGGATTTACGGGCTTCGCTCAGTAGCTCCTGCGCTTTGCTATCGATGAAGGGGCAGGGCGTAGTTTCGGTCAGTACGGCCCGCATCTCCTCTCTCACATGGTCATGTACCATCGCACCAAGCCCGTCGAATTGGGGTGGCTGACCGCCCCGAGCGGCGGTTACGACGATCACCTTTTTTTCGATATCTACATCCAGTACGCGCCAACGCCGGCCACCGAAGATAATTCGCTGCCCCTTCATTAGAGGCCGACTGACAGGTATCGACCCAAGCGGCTTACCTTCGCGTATCAGCCGAAATTCTTCATCGCTTGTGAAGGCGCTGTAGAACTCATAATGGTTGATCAATCGCTCGCCGACTTCTCCCGGTAGCAGGTGACCTGAGCTATCCTGCACGATCAGTTTCTTCTCGCCGAGTCCCTTCAGTAGAGCAAAGAAGTCGGGCTTGGAAATGCTTTTGAATGTCCCGCTTTCAACGAGACCACCCCATAGCTGAGCAGCGCTTGCGCCGCCTTGCTGGGCGATCACTGACAAGATTTGCTGTACCAGAGTAGAGGCGTGCAAACCTTCAGCTCTTGGTGGCTCGAACCAGTTACCAATAAGCAGCCTGATCATCGCGATGGTTTGGACGAGGTTCTGGCGAAGTAGGTCTGATAACAACGATTGATCTGTAAGCTCACGTTCCTGACAGTAGGCTCGCAGCGTAGCAGGTTCACCGTTCCGGCGACCTGACCGACCTAGACGTTGGCGAAGGCTTGCGACTGATGGCGGAGAGCCTATCTGGACGACTGTCTTGATGTTGCCGATATCTATCCCCAGCTCCAAGGTAGTGGTGCATACAGCAGATGCTGGCGGCGTACCTGCTTTGAGCGCGCGCTCCGTGTCTTCTCGAAGATCTTTCGAAAGGCTGCCGTGATGAGGCAGAAACTCATTGGGCATACCGCTGATCTCACACAGCCGGCGCAACCGATCTGCGTACCATTCCACTTCTTGGCGGCTATTCGGGAATATCAGGTTGTTGCTGCCGCGCAGCACTTTGTACATGTGCGTCGCGATGGCATGCCTGGAGCCAGATTCGTCTTCCTCTTCGTCTCCATCGACGTCTTGGTCGCTGTCGGCGGCCGGTGGTTCTACCTGTCGGAGCTTTTGCATGGGCGGCATCATGTACCCCCGCACTTGCACCTGAAGATTCTGACCAGATGATTTCGATTCAACCACCTGAACTCGTTGAGGGTGCCCAGGCCTGAGAAACTCACTCGCTAGCGACATGTCTCCCAGCGTGGCGGACAAACCGACCCTCGGTAGGGTTCTCCCCGCTACAAGCTCTACACGCTGCATCAATGACTGGAGCTGTTTTCCACGCTCGCTGCCAATGAAAGCATGCAGCTCGTCAACCACGATGTAACGCAGGTTCTGGAACAGCCCGGCCAAACTCGAGCCCCGGTTTACGAACAATGCTTCCAGAGACTCAGGTGTAATCAGCAGGACGCCGCTGGGAGACTTGAGAAACTTGTGTTTTTTGCTTGCTGACACATCGCCGTGCCACGCCACAACAGGGAGATCCAGTTGTTCACACAGTCGACTCAGTCTGTCCCACTGATCGTTGATGAGTGCCTTTAGTGGGCTGATATAGAGGACAGCACCTGCAGGGGCGGGGTGATTCATCAGGTTCGTGAGGATGGGCAAGAACGCAGCCTCAGTTTTACCCGCAGCTGTTGAGGCCGCGATGATCACATCACGGTCAGCATCGACCAGCGCGGAAATCGCCCATTCCTGGGCGTCCCGCAATGCTGTCCATCCTTGGGCCCAAACCCACTGTTGAACGTCTGGATGCAGGCGCTCGAAAGACGAGGATTCAGAGTTTGAAACTGGTGAGCTCATCGTCTGCCTCGATGCTTAGATCCTGCATGGCGCCGTCGTCCTGAGCAATCTGGACAGCGCCTACTAATGTACGCCAGTCCGCTCCAGGGTTCTGCTCCAGTACGGCGAGCAAGTTGATGAACGCCGTAATAGTCGTACGTGGCGTCCGGAAGTAGGCTTCCCCCAATCGTTGGTTGCAGTGCGACATGAAGGCAGGAATTGCCTCATCCGGCATCAAATACTTGTCCGGGTCGCCGTAAGCATAAACGGTGCGCAGCTTTTGAAGCAGTACGTAGAAGTCTTCCGGAGTCAGGCTGCTTAGGCGGATTACTGGCCCGGAAAGGTCGATCAATCCAGATTTGGCAAACGTGTTTTCAGCAAGCCGTGACTGCAAGGCGGGGTAACTGTAGAGCCCGCGACGCGTATCCATCAAAAACTCTGGCGTACCGCCAAGCACGAAACCTAGACCCTCAGTCGAGCCTTGTAAGGAATCATTCAAAATCCGCAAGATCTGTTCGTAGTTGGCGTTGCGTGCCTGGGTGTTCGCAAGCTTGTACAGGTTCACTAGCTCGTCCAGGCAAATCATGAGGCCGCCAAACCCTGCAAGCCGGATGAAGCGCGACAGCAACTTCAGCTGATCGTAGACCGATGCGTCATCAATAATGGTTCGGACACCAAGCGCCGAACGAGCATCTGTCCTGGTAGTAAATTCTCCTCGTAGCCATCGAATGGCATCTGCCTTCAGCTGCTCGTTGCCTTGTTCAAACCCTTGGCAGTATTTGGCAATTACGTCGGCGAAATCGTAGCCGTTTACCATCTCAGTGAGCTCGGCCAGAAATTCGCGAATAACGGCTTCGCTCTCGACACCTCGAGTTTTGGCTTCAGATTTGGCTTGAGAAATGAATTTCTCAACAATACCTTGCAGCGCGCCACCGTCAGGTTTCGTCCGAGTGGACATGTTTTTAGCGAGCTCTGCATACAGAGAGCGTGCTTGTCCTCCGGATGCATGAAGCCTGCGGTCGGGATTCAAATCGGCATGCATTGTGACCAGCTTTCGCTCCATCGCAATGCCTCTGACAAGGTTGAGAAAAAAGGTTTTCCCCGCACCATATTCGCCTACAACGACCCTAAAAGCGGAGCCTCCGTCAGCTAGTCGATCTATATCTTTCAGAAGAGCGTCCAGCTCTCCCGCTCGACCCACCTGAATTAGATGTTGGCCTGCACGGGGGACTACACCGGCTCGCAATGACTGGATGACCGCATCGCGATCTTTGGCGCGTATCGTGCTCATAAGGCTAATTCTTCCAGGATATCTGGGTTGATCTCGATGGGGTCATCCCCCTCGGAGACTGGCATGTCGAACCGTTCAAACGCCATGTCGTTGATGTGCTCGAGAGCGCCATCCAGCATGAGCTCCATATCAGTGGCAACATCTTCCAGCTCTTGGCGGCTCCATTCTCGGCGTGACACGATCATTCGTAGAAACGCTGAGTGTTCTGTGTCGAGCCCATGTACCGTAGCCGCATGATCAGTAGGCTGATCCCGGATATCCAATTTTACGATAGGTGGTTCAGGAGACTCATCATTGAACACCTCTGCCAGCAGTGCTGACACCGCTGCCGTTTCGCGTTGAAGCTGCGCAATTTTGTCCATGTCCAAATTGAAGCCTCGGGAGGCGTCATTAATGCTTGGCGTACCACCGGCCTGGTTAGGACTAGATTCGGCACCAAGTGCGGGCGTAGAGGACAAGTCCCTAGGAGGGTTGATGGCCGCGCCGTGTAAGTCCCCGTAAAGCATCTGTGGATCCAGCTCAAGTGTTTTATATACACGTTCCAGCAGCCTGACTTCCTGAGGCGAAACGTGTCCGTCAGCTTGAGCGAGATGAACGAGGAATCCAGCTATGGTGCGTTTGGCATCGGCATTAAGAGGGCTTAACTTTTTCTTTAGACTCGCCAGAGTAGGCGGCTGCAGAGTTTGGATTTGCAGGTGGGCTTTGAGCCGTTTCCGATGAGATACGCAAAGATGACTCCAGGAATCGATATGCCGCGCTAGCTGGGTCATCTCATCGCTTGAGCTTTCACCATCTACGGCCGCAACAGCGCTTGCCAAATCCAGTGTTACCACAGCAGCGTGATAGTCCGAAGTTGTCCGCAGGCTTCCATCATCGTCACTCGTCGCGAACAATACGATCGTGTCCGAATTTTTGGGAGTACGGCTACCGGATAGTACATCTGGCTCAAA
Source organism: Pseudomonas sp. AIG (assembly GCF_977020205.1). NCBI lineage: Bacteria > Pseudomonadati > Pseudomonadota > Gammaproteobacteria > Pseudomonadales > Pseudomonadaceae > Pseudomonas > Pseudomonas sp. AIG. The sequence continues at coordinate 7,339 of NZ_CDROCK010000042.1, forward strand.
GCCGATACTCAATGACTCGAGGGCTCTTGCCAAGGCTACGGTTGTCCCGCGAGTCAAAGCTCCTGAAGATCCTGAAGATCCAAAGCGCCCTGCCAGATCCCCGAAAGTCATGACCAACTGCTCATCACCGACTTGGAGTTGCAGTTCAGCGATTACATCCTTCGCCGGTGCCGGCCATAGGGCAACCGGCAGATGCAGAATACCCTCCAGATTTGAGGCTCCTTCAGGGTTTCGACCTAGGTATCTGCTGTATGGGTCGAGCACCATCGTGCATTCATCCACTATAGCCTGCAGCTTGTTGCGCGTTGCTGACGTAGCGGAAACATCCGGTATATCACCCAACGCAATTTCGGGAGCGCTTAAGCGGGAAGAGGCGGAACGATAGGCGATCTTGAGCAGAGTCTTATTTTGGGTGAGTACAAGGCCGTTCGGATAGCGGGCGGAATATTGAGCCACGAACAGCGAAGCAAACTGATCCGCGCATCTGCTCACGGCAGTGCGGCGGCTGATGTTAGGGTCTGACTGTACCCATGCCATTGCCCACGCCGCGTTCAAGGGATGTTTGTCCAGAGCCATTTGGCCTAATGCCAGTCGTAGCGCAATCGGCAGTTCAAAGCCATTCGACTCAAATCGAGGCGGTGCATTCAAGTACATCTGCGGTTCCACATCCATGAGTTGTATGTGGTTGAGCAAATTCGACGCGTAGTTTCGAAACGATGAGTTATCCCCGTAGAGGTTTTTGAGACGATCAATCTCATCAGCGATGGTCGGCAGTTCCGAGCGCGCGGCCTCATCTGTAATTGAATCAACGATTACCCGACGCTCGAGACCGTAAAAGAAGATGAAGACATACCCTATATCCACACTGGGTGCACAGCGTCCCTCGGACAGCCATTGCAGGTACCCACGTCGTGCTGCAGGAGAAATTCCACTGTAACTCGGCCAGTAGCCGGTGAGCTTTTCAGTGAGATCCATGTGCGTAGTTTGCACAGGCAGTTGGCCGTCAATCAGCGAGGGCTCATGGTTGAATGTGCGATCTGTTTTCTCAGCAAAGTAGACCATGCGAACCGTAAGAGCCTGACAACCGACATTGATGGTTTCATCTTTTCCAATCCATCGCGCTTTCGGAGATAGATCTTTAGGCCTAGGAATCGTGAATTGCTGCTCAGGCGTGCTCACCCTGATCGTATGGAAATCTGAGCCAGCGCGGTCTCCGCTGAACACATCAAGACTAATTTCAGATTTTTGCTCGTGATTTGACAAGGAGGCGGTCTGACCTATTGAGTCGGCAAGGATATTCGTTTTCAACCGAGGAGGGCGCTTCGGTAACTCTGCCGAAGATTTCTTGATCAGCCAGATGACGCCAGTGATTCCGACCAAAAATGCAACTGTAAGCCGCAGATTCGATGGAGCAGCTGCGATGGCCCCGACCAATATCAGTATCAAGGTCACCACGCGCCACATGCCTGGGCTGCTTTTTTGCATCCGTGCCATCAAGTGCTCCATGAGGTTCGGCTGGCTTATTGGCAGTATCTGCATTTTTTCGATTGGCGCCAAGCATGGCATACGCTGTCAGATTGCACCGGCGGAGGTTGAATTCCTTAGGCGACGGGCGTTTTCTGCCTCTCGTGATGGGACAAAGACTGCCAGCACGAGATCCACCAAGGGCTTTTCAACTCATTGGGTTTAGCTGAAAGCTCCCCGAGCTGATATTCCGACTAGCTTCGCCAACGAACGATGCTGTCAATTTACGGCTGACTGTTTCCGTTATTGGGGCCGCTCGCAACGGCTGCTCATAACCGAAAGCAGCAGTCACGATATCTCGCTGTGCACGTCAGCGTGAGCTTATGTCGGCCTACTACCGAGCCTTCACTGTCCACAGTTGATCCACCTTCGTCGTATAACTCTGGCTCATCAACTCCCGGCGCATAGCCCAATCAGGCGCCGCCGGCACGCTGGCCAGGCGAAGCACTGCCTTTCCCCAACGGCCATTGATCTCATCGAGGACGGTCATCACCTTGTCCGCCGTAACGGGCTGGGAATACGCAAAAAGGTCATCAGTGAACTCACCGGGCTGTCGCAAATCCATCAAGAGAACCTCCGCCTTGCTGTACTTGAAGCCCGGTCGGAAGAGGCGATTGACCGCTTCGGTCGCAGTCTTGGTCATGAGTCGAACATCGTTTGTCGGGTAGGGTAGTTCGGCAAGTGCGCCATTCGCATACTTCGCTTCTTCGGGATTGAACATGCCTGTCCTGATACTCACGCGGATCTTCTTGCACAGCGAGTTTTGCGCTCTGAGCTTTTCCGCCGCACGCTGGGTGTAGGTCGCGACGGCTTCTTTAATCGGCTCGATCTGCGTGAGTCGCGTACCGAACATCCTGCTACAGCAAATCTCCTGCTTGGGTGGGTCAGCATCACCTAATTCCAAGCATGAGGTGCCGGCGAGCTCGCGAGCAGTCTTCTCGATCACCACACTGAATTTCTGGCGAAGCATCGACGGGTCGGCCTTCGCCAAGTCCATTGCGGTCTTGATGCCCATCGTTTCCAGGTGTGCCTTCATGCGACTACCGATGCCCCAGACCTCGCCGACATCGGTGTTGCGCAGCGTCCAGTCCCGTTTGAACGGGTCGCACAGATCCACCACACCACCGGTGATATCTAACAGTCGCTTGGCAGTATGGTTTGCGAGCTTCGCCAGCGTTTTGGTGCGGGCAATACCCACCCCGACTGGAATCCCCGTGCGCTTGAAAAGAGTGGAACGCATATGCCGCCCAAAAGCAGACAGATCGCCTGGGACGCCGGTCAGATCGGCAAACGCCTCGTCGATGCTGTAGACCTCAAGCGCAGGCACCAACGACTCGATGATCGTCATGACGCGCTCGCTCATGTCGCCATAGAGCGCGTAATTACTGCTGAACGCGACAATACCGTTTCGGCGCAGGTGATCTTTGATTTGAAAGTACGGCTGGCCCATTTTCACAAAAGGCTTGGCGTCGTAGCTGCGCGCAATTACACAGCCGTCGTTGTTAGACAGCACCACGATGGGCGTCTTTGCCAGGTCGGGTCTGAACACTCGCTCGCAGCTCGCATAGAACGAGTTGCAGTCAATCAGGGCAAATACAGGTTCACGTGTTGTCATGATCGCGCACGCTGTATTTCACCACACCCCAGATCACCAGCTCATCGCCCTCCATGACATGCCTTGCAGGATATTTTGGGTTCTCCGATACAAGCATCACGGCGTTCTCACGCAGAAGCAGGCGCTTGCAGAATGGCTCCGAGTTCAGCGCGGCGATGACGATATCGCCACTGACCGCATCGATGCTTCGATCAACAACCACCAGATCCCCTGAATAGATTCCTGCGCCCTGCATGCTGTCCCCATCGATTCTCACCAGGTACACATGCGGGGCTCGAATATCGAACAGCTCATCAAGGGAGATGTGCTTTTCGATGTGATCAGCCGCAGGGGAGGGGAAGCCCGCCGGCACCTTGGATGAATAAAGGGGCAGCTTCATACCGCCAGTAGCGAGTGGGCCGAGGATGGTGATGCTCATGATGCAAGCCTTAAAGTTTTAGACTGTACGTATATACAGTTAACGATTTGCTTCGCTTGCGGTCAATCTCAGAAGCATCACTATTCGACGGGTGACAGCATGTGCGGACGCTACTCGATCTACGAATCGATGGATCATTATCTGAAGGAGCTCGCGCCAGAGCAGGTTGTGATCAACGGCTACGATCTTTGGCCAGTAGAGCGATACAACGTCGCACCCTCGACTCGTGTGGAGATCATTCGGCCAGTGGACGACCAATTGAGCGTAGATAAGGTGAAATGGGGATGGTCGCCATTTTGGGCGAAAGGAAAGCGTCCTGATCCGATAAACGCCAGGGTTGAAACAGTCATGGGCGGGAAATTCTTCAGTCAGCTCTGGCCAAACGGTCGCGTGCTTGCACCGGCGAACGGGTGGTTTGAGTGGGTCAATGATCCGGCTGATTCAAAGAAAAAGCAGCCGTACTTCATAACCCTGAGGGAGCAGGCTCCGATGTTCTTCGCTGGTTTAGCAGAGGTTCACCAGGGCTTGGAGCCAGACCCTCGCGACGGCTTCGTCATCATCACCGCCGCCAGCGATCAAGGGATGGTAGATATCCATGATCGGAAACCGCTTGTTTTGGCTCCTGAGCATGCCCGCAAATGGATCTCCTCAGATACTTCGCCTGAACGTGCGCGGGAAATCGCGACGGATCACTGCCGGCCTGTTACCGATTTTCATTGGTACAAGGTACGCAAGGCTGTGGGTAGTGTTCGTAATCAGGGCCCAGAATTGGTTAAGCCGCTCTCAGAGGCGTCAGACCTCGATGAATGATAAACCTGAGTCGTACATCCCTTTGGCTGTAGATGTTGATGGACGGCAACTGGAGCGTTGTCCTGCCTGTCCATGAGTCGTTCTTGTCAGCTTTCATCAAGAACGGACATCGCTTAGATCAACCACCAGTTTTGACACCCGGCATACCTGAGACCGTCCAGGTAGCGGCTGGTACTGTAGAAGTCATATGGTGGGATTATTCGCCCCGAAGATTTGGACACCATTCGGGTGGCCTGACATAAATTAAGGACAAAATATGTTCAGCAAATCTCAGATTATTACCATTCCTGCGCTGATCTCATCGGTACTTTTACTCACCGGCTGCCCGCCACCAGCGTCCTTCACACAATGGAAACGCGCTTCTACCTCTGTAGAGGGCGTCAAGGCCGCAATGGCTGAATGTGGCGACCCTGTAGCAGGGCCACAAAACCATTTCCCAATAAACGAACAAATAATCCACTTCCAGTGTATGCAGCGTCTCGGTTTTACTCGAAAAGACGGCTTTGAATACTGCGACATAATGAAGAATATGCCGGCCTGTGTGGAAGAAAGGCAGGGCCGTCCGCTCAGCTTGTCCCAGCTCGAAGCGTTACCGTTTGTCGAAGATGAAGCATTTCACCCAATCAAGCCTAATTCAGGCCGGGATGAACGTATGCAGGTCTCATGGCGTAAGGCGGGAGCATCACTCCATTTCTCATTCGAGGTAGCCAATGACAGTGAAGCTCTGCCGGTGATGTATGCCTGCGGCTATGCAAAACCACTAGGGTCAAATCTAGATGTCGCAAGCATCGGGCGCACAGCCAAAGTGCAACGTTGCATGATTGATCATGGCTTTGAGCCCAAAAATAAAAATATGGTGGTTTGCAAGACCTACCCAAAGGTGACGGGCTGTTTGTTGACAGCGCCACGGAGCTGACGCAGGTAGAGAACAGAGCTCAGAGGGGTTCGCTTGATAAAGATAAGAAAGCTCCCTAGACGCATGAAGTTTCAATCATCGCCCCGACTGCGTTTTCTAAATTGATTTAACCGATACCAACTTTACGTACTGATTTCGAACATCCATCAAAAAATTGGATTGAGACTGAGCCGGTCAATCAACCACCGTCCAGCAGGGCCAGGCAGTGAATTTGACGCATGGACTGCAGAGATATCTATTTTTATCCCTTCGTGCGGCATGCTCTCCACATCCAACTTAGCCAGAACGCCGTTTGCTAAATCTTGCTCCACCATGTGTAGCGGCATGCTGCCCCACCCAACGCCGTCTCTGATGAAGGCGTATTTAGTGGATAGATCTGCGAGACGCCAAGTCGATGGTGAGATCACCCCGTAATCCTGGCCAGCCAGTAATTCAGACCGATCCGTCAGTACCAGTTGAACGTACTTGGCGAGTTCGTGCTTGGGGATTTTTCCTTTCAGCGCGGAGAGCGGATGGCCAACCGCTGCCACCATCACCAGCGAGAACTCTCCGATACGCTGACTTGAAAGGGTCGGAAACGTGATCGGTAGCGAAGCTAGAATTCCTAAACTGCATCGACCATCAAGGATCGGTTGATAGCCGGCGCTCAAACCCTCGACGAAGATTTTTAAGCGGGTGAGAGGGAATTGTTCCGCGAACTCCTTCACCACAGCAGTGATGGCAGACGTTGGAAAAAATACGTCCACTACCACCGACAACTCCGGCTCCAATCCAGACGTCATGAGCTTGGCACGCGCTTTTAGAGTATCGACAGCTGAGACAATTTTGCGTGCGTCTATCAGCAGTAGGTTGCCTTGGGGCGTCAGTTTGGGAAAACGTCCGGAACGGTCAAAGAGGGTGATGCCAATTTGATCCTCCAAGCCCCCAATCCAGCCGCTTACAGCCGATTGAACTCGGTTCAATTTTCTAGCCGCCGCAGAAAAACTGCCTTCGTCCACAGCGGCAATGAACGTTCTCAGTTGGTCTAGCGACACCCCGTCGAGCATTGTTCAGTCCATCTCAAATAAAGATACATGGCATCTCAATATACCGTCTATTCAGATGCATATGAAAGGGTCATCGTTCAGTTGTCTCTCAAACCGAAAGCTAGGTGAACGTAATGAAAATCCTCCATCTCGATTCCAGCATTCTGGGTGCCCATTCAGTCAGCCGTAACCTGTCTGCGGAGATCGTAAACCGCTTGGTCGAGCTTCATCCTGACAGCCAAGTGGTTTATCGGGATCTCAGTCAAGACCCTGCGCTTCACCTTTCCCCTGAGCATTTGGCTGCATGGCAAGGTTCGGTGACCAAAGACCCAGTGTTGGTGAACGATCTCTTCAAGGGTAATGCCTACCTGCAAGAACTCCTTGATTCGCAATTCGTGGTCATCGGCGCACCTATGTACAACCTGACTATTCCGAGCGTGCTCAAGGCTTGGATTGACCGGGTTGCCATTGCAGGTAAAACCTTCCAATACACCGCAACCGGCCCTGAGGGACTCTTGAAGGAGAAGAGGGCTTACATCGCTTCTTCTCGTGGCGGCATGTACTCGCCCGGCAGTCCTGCGGCGGGTCTGGAGCATCAAGAGAGCTACTTGACCGGGCTCTTGGGCTTCCTTGGCATTACTGACACCCAAGTAGTGCGCGCAGAAGGTTTGGCTATCAGCCCGCAATTCAAAGACGCCGCGTTAATTGGCGCGCTCAAAGAGATCGCCATGATTGGCGCTTGAGCCAACCCTCCAAATCTATTTGAGTCATCGAGGAGTCAAAAAATGAAATACGCCATCATCGGTTCCGGTAATCTCGGATCCGCCATTGCTCGTCAATTTGCCCGTGCCGCTATTCCAGTCGTCATCGCAAACACTCGCGGGCCAGAAACGATCCGTTCACTGGTCGAGGAGTTGGGAGAGGTCGTTACCGCGACCTCCTTGGACGAAGCGCTTTCTGCCGACGTTCTGTTTCTGGCGATTCCGTTTGTTTCTGTAGAGGCGCTCGCTCTCACTCGATCTGACTGGGCTGGAAAAATCGTCATCGATCAGACTAATGCCTATGGCGTCTCTCCGGAAACTTTGGCCGGTCGCCTCTCATCTGACATCGTTGCCGGCGCACTGCCTGGAGCCTTGGTTGTTAAAGCCTTTAATCAGCTGCCTGCTGGCGTGCTAGCACGCGATCCGTCTCAGGATGGCGGACGGCGTGTCGTGTTTGTCTCCAGCAATGAAGAGCAGGCTGCTGTGACAGTGAAGGAGTTGGCTCAGCAACTCGGTTTCTCGCCGATTCTTGTTGGTCGCATTGATGAGGGCGGTCGTCTTTTACATATCCCCGGCCCGCTGGTTCTCCACAACCTGGTGGAGCACCCATTTAAGTAGGTTGATGAGTATGAAAACTGATGAACCAATCCACCTTCGTGACGTGGCTCGTATCGTGAACCCAGAAGCGTCGGAGGGTCGTGTCTTCGGCCATCACGCTCGTCGATTAATTGGGGGAGATACTTCCTTCTCCGATCCCTTCGTAGTGATGGCCGAGGACTGGATGCCTCCCGGTGCATTTCCGCGTCATCCACACCGAGGAATGGAGACAGTAACGTTTGTTATCGAGGGCGCTGTCGAACATTCCGACAGTGCCGGAAATAGCGGCGTGATCTACGCAGGCGATGCTCAATGGATGACTGCAGGTCGAGGGATTTACCACGAAGAAAATGCTCCTTCTGGAACGATTGCTCATACCTTGCAACTTTGGGTGAATATGCCAGCGGCTAAGAAGATGACCTCGCCGCGTTATCAGGACTTGGTGGGCAGTTCTATGCCTGTGAGGCAGGAAGCTGGAGTGGAGGTTCGTGTCTTCTCTGGCCAGTCAGGCGACGTAATTTCCCTCACGCTAAACCATGTGCCAATCACGATGCTGGATGTGCGAATTGAGTCGGGAGCTATGTTTCAACAGAGTCTACCAGCCGATGACAATGCGTTCATTTATGTGCTGGCAGGGGCGCTGAGAATTGGGAATGCGAGAGCACGTGTTACCGCTGGCCAATTGGCGTGGCTGACCCGCTCAGAGGGAAGGGAGCGATCAGAACTCTTGATAAGTGCTGATGATGAGGATGCTCGCTTGCTTGTCTTCTCAGGGCGCCCCTTGCGCGAACCTGTCGCACTAGGAGGCCCATTCGTGATGAACACACCCGAGGAAATTCAACAGGCATTTGATGACTTTCAGACCGGGAAATTTTGAATAGGAAGCTGCTTCAGGTGTTTGTACCTGTTTCAGGACGATTGCGCGCTCAACGGTGAATACTGACGGACTTCAATAGTGGAGAGGAACCAGAATCTAGGCTACACCCATTAGGCAGGAATCCTACGTGCACAAAACGGGTACCGACGCTCGGCGCGGTCTACGGACGAGGTTTGAGTATGGAAGTGACAAAGCGCCAATTCAATAAGCTGTTTTTGGTAGCTGCTGTAGCTGCATTTGGCCGCAATACTGCCATGGCCGAAACGTTGGTCAGCAATCCGCAAGTACCGAAAACAACGTCCAAAGAGGATTTGGCTTTCCGTGCTTTCAGAACGTCCCCCGCCAAGAGTTGGGACGAGCAGCAAGTCTACCAACGGGGTATCGAAGCGGTTATTTGGGCTATGCCTGCCGTTAGCATGGCCTTTTTTCGTGACAGTGCTTTCAAGGCTTACGGAATCACTTATCACGACGTCATTGCCTTCTCTCACCCGGCGCAACCTCGCCATGAACTACTGACATCAAATGCTCAAGTGCCTTACGTTTTCACTTTCTTTGACCTGCGTGATGGCCCTGTTGTGATGGATGTTCCTGCATCCAATGAGCAGTCTCTGCTCTATGGGCAGGTTGTGGATGCCTGGCAAGTCAGCATCGCCGATATCGGGCCGTCAGGAGCAGACAAGGGTACTGGCGGAAAATATCTTTTTACTCCGCCAGGATGGAAAGGAGAGGTGCCGTCAGGTTACCTGCATGTTCCTTCACTCAGTTACAGGCTCAATATGATGCTGCGCTCGGTGAAGCGTGGTTCCGCCACCGACGCCGATGCAGAGGCCTATTCGCATCGACTGAAAGTTTATCCATTGAGCAAGGCAGACGCGCCGACGACCCGCTTTGTCGACGGTTTCGCCAAATCATGGGACAGCCTTCCGCACTACGATATGCGCTTCTTTCAATACATCGTTGATTTGCTCAACGTAGAGCCGGTGCGTGAGCGCGATAAAGTCATGATGGGCATGCTTTACAGTTTAGGTATTGCCCCCAATCTGGCTTTCAGGCCCGACGCGCGCGACACCGTCATCCTTGAGCAGTGCGTAGTGGATGCCCGCGCCATTCTTGAATCGTTTTTCGAAGATTGGGGTAAAGCGATGTCGAAGTTCTACCCCGACCGTCAGTGGGGGTACCTCGCAATAAATCCTAAACACCTCGAAGCCTTCTCCTACGAAACTGACACCACGCTTTATTATGATGATCGTGCGGGCGGCATGTTCTATGGGGCGACCTTCTTACCTAAAAGCCTTGAGGGCGGCGGAGTGTTTTATCTGTGCTCGCTCCGTGATTCCAAAGGTGAGTTATTTAAAGGTGATCGGGCTTACAAGATGCGCGTCCCCAAAGAAGTGCCAGCTAAGGATTTTTGGGCGTTGGTTGCCTATGACCTGGACAGTAAATCTTATATTTTCAATGAGCTGGATCGTGGTGGGCTGTCCAGCTACGACAAAGCCAAGATGAAGCTGAACGAAGATGGCAGTGTCGATCTTCATCTGGGGGCCAAGGCACCGGCAGGCCTAGAAAGCAATTGGATACCCACATCAGGTCGCGACTTCTTTCTGTTCTTTCGTTTTTATGGGCCTGAACAGTCAGTCTTTGATAAAAGCTTTGTGCTGCCCGATGTCGAGAGGCTTGACGCTTGAGCAGCATCCTTATGGGCGCTGTGAAGCTTAGTCTTTTCAAGCGAAGGTTAGTCCTCGCCTCGCTAGCTCTGGCTTGCAGTCCGCTCGCATATGCCGTCGAGGGCGGCGTCGGCAGACCCATCACCGGCCAGCAGGTATTTTCCAATGCAGGAATAATCCCCCCAGAGCCTGGGACGGTGGTGTCTATCACCAGCATTTACTACGACGGTCAGCTCAAGGGTAGCCGCTCGGTTCCCATCAACGGCGAGATCAGCGCCGGGTTGGACATGAAGATTTCTTACACCTTGGCAAATTTCACGCACGTCTGGGACACGGAAAAAGGACGGTGGAATTTCGCGTCGGCAATCGGTGTTCCGGTGCAGGACACGAGGATCGACGCAAGCGTCACCGGCCCTCGCGGGCGTACGTTAGGCCAAAGTGACTCCGCAACCCAGTTTGCGGATCTGCTCATTACTCCATTTGCCGCCGGCTATCACTTCAGCGCGACCGACCACATTTCTTTTTCGATGCCAATCTACCTACCGACTGGCGCCTACAACGAAAACCGTTTGGCAAATGCTGGGCAAAACACCTACACCTTCATACCTACCGTCGCTTTCACTCACCTTGACGGTAAGGGTGGTGAATTCAGCTTGATGAGTGCGGTAGAGCTGTACACCCGGAACGATGCTACCGACTATCGCAACGGCTCGGTGTTCACTTTGGATGGCCTGTGGACTTATGGATTTGGAGAAGGCTGGAGCGCCGGCGTGGCAGGTGGCCTGGTCAAACAAATCACAGACGACAAAGGGTCTACTGCCGACGCCCTTAACGGTTTCCGGGGACACTCATTCGGCGCTGGCCCAGTTGTCGGCTGGAGTGGCAAGTTTTCGGATGTTCAGACCAGCGTCAACCTACGCTGGGTACCAGAGTTTCATTCCGAAAAGCGGCCTGAGGGTGACGGGGTTAGCTTGAACCTTACGATGCTCTTTCTCTAACCATTCTGGGCGCCTTATCGGAAGCGCACGGCTACAACGTAGAGGACTTCAAAATTTGTAAACCATGGGCACAGCTCGCGGATGTCTAATCAGTTCGTCGTCCTTCGTCGAGGCAGGCCGATGAAGACATCTTCACAAGGAAGGGACGCATGAAAACGACAACCATCGCGGGATGCCTAATGGCGGCTACAGCCATGACAGCAGTGAGTTTTGCAAATGGTCAGGATGCACCATCGACAGTCGCAGGTATCCCAGTGACGGTCGATAACTTCGTCCGTGCGGAGAGCGATTTCTATATCGATGCTTTGGCCAAACAGGGCGGATTGGGAAAGCTCCTTCACCGCCGCGAGGCCGCTTCAATTGAGCACCAGACCGTTATTCGCCTTAACCGCGACACGTTGTACTCGTCCGGCGTATTCGACCTAGATGCAGGGCCTGTCACCATCACAATGCCAGACTCTGGTAAGCGCTTCATGGCGTTGCAAATCATCAACGAAGACCACTACACACCTGCGGTCTTCTACGGCGCAGCTACTCATGTGCTAACCCGTGAAAGTATTGGGACTCGGTATGTCGTCACAGCTGTCCGCACCTTGGTTGATCCGAACGACCCTGCTGATCTCAAACAGGTACATGCGCTGCAGGACGAGATAAAGGTGGAGCAGAAAGGTGTTGGAACGTTACAGCTCCCACATTGGGACGCAGTCAGCCAGAAAAAGGTGCGCGACGCATTGCTGGTGCTGGCGTCCACAATTCTTGATTTCAAAAAAGCGTTTGGCACAAAAGATGAAGTCGATCCAATACGGCGTCTGATTGGGGCTGCGTCAGGATGGGGAGGGAATCCTGACAAAGACGCGACCTATCTCAACCTAACTCCGGCAAATAATGACGGCAAGGCGGTCTACAAGCTCAACGTCAAGGACGTACCGGTTGATGGCTTCTGGTCTGTGAGCGTTTACAACGCTGAAGGATATTTTCAGGAGAATAAAGCCGGAGCTTATACCCTCAATAACCTGACGGCGAAGAAGTCAGCGGACGGCTCCATCGCAATTCAATTTGGTTGCTGCGAGGCGAAAATCGATAACTGCCTGCCGATAGTTGCGGGTTGGAACGTGACAGTCCGACTTTACCGACCTCGCGCTGAAATACTCAGTGGCGCTTGGAATTTTCCTGAGCCTATGCCATCGGGGAGCAAGTAAACCCTTTAGCATTTAAAGGGAGCCTGATCAGCCCGCTGAGCAGGCTTTGCACCATTGAAAGAGCATCTACTGATGCATTGATGCAACGTCCGCTGCAGAAATGAGCTTTGGAGATGCCGCCCGCTTTAAATTGACGATGGGGGTACGTAAGTTTTTTGGCGCAGCTAAGCGGAGGCTGCATCGAGGATTGGAGCAAATTAGCCAGGATCACCGTCAAAAGCGGCGACGGATTAGTTGTGAGAATCTGCAAGGGCTCGTTAATTGAGCCCAAGCAGCTCCTGGACAGTTCTATGTAACGTATCCAAAGAAACCGGCTTGGGTAGGAACCTTGCATTGGGAGGCAAGAATCCAGGTGGAAGCACCGTATTTCCAGAAACAATTATGACTGGCAGATCAGGCCATCGAGTCCAGATCAACCTGCTCAATTCGAGCCCATCGACGCTCCCTGGCATGCGAACATCCGTTATGACTAGCGACAGGTCGAGACTCGCTTCGAGCAACTTAATAGCCTCGTCTCCATCTGCGCACTCAATCACGTCCAGGCCGAGAAGCAAAAGCGCTTCAACCATAAGCGGACGAACGATTTCATCATCCTCTACAACGAGTACACTCAAAGCCATGATGCGCTCCATGTCTGATGTCATAGTTTAGTCGACGCTTACAGCGCGAGCGTTTCACCTAGCTGACGAAGGGCAATGAGGACTAAATTCCTCGCACTCATTGGCTAGCCCAAACCAAGGCGCCGGGCACGGCGGCGCTCAAACTCGCACTGTTCAGGGAGGCCATGGTGAGACTTTTCGACTTCATCCAACAAAATATGGAGCAAATACTCCAAGCTTGGGAGGACTTTGCAAGGTCTGTTGACACTCCTCTGCCGACCATGAATGCAAAAGGTCTGCGCAATCACGCGCAACACATCCTGCTGACGGTCGCGAAAGACATGCGAACCGAGCAAGATGAAAATCAGCAGATCGCCAAATCACATGGGCAGGCCCCGCACGGCGATCACTCCACACCTGCAGAAACCCATGCCATGACGCGTCTGGTAGCAGGTTTCTCGCTTGATCAGTTGGTGTCTGAATACCGCGCGTTGCGATCCAGCGTACTCAGGTTGTGGCTGAACCACGATTCATTTGGGCAGAAAGATCACGTACAGGACATGGTTCGGTTCAACGAGGCGATAGACCAAGCACTTGCAGAATCTATCGCAACTTATGGCCAAGCTGTTGAGACAACGAGGAAAACCGTTCTGGGCGTACTAGGACATGATTTACGCTCGCCGCTCGGAGCGGTGCTGATGGCAAGTGATCTTATTCGCGAAAATAAAAAGTTGCCTGAACGTGAGCAAGTGCTCGCAGGGCAAATCGGTAAGAGTGCCCGCCGCGCTAATCAAATGGTCAACGACTTGCTTGATTTGGCTCGATGTAATCTTGGGGCAGGCATCCCTGTAAACCTAGAAGCTACAGACCTAAGAAACGAGTGTCAGTCAGTGATCGGTGAACTGCGCACCGCTCATCCTGAAGCTCTAATTGTCGACTGTTTGGGCGAGTCAATAACAGGACAATTCGATCCATCACGTCTTGATCAGGTATTTTCAAATTTGATCGGTAACGCGATTCGCCATGGAGCGAAAGAACAACCTATCCATGTGACGCTCTCGTCCGACGGTGACTTCGTGGTTTTTGAAGTCCAGAACCAGGGTGAGGCAATTCCTGCCGAAGCCATGCCTTACCTGTTCAACCCAGAAGGCCGCTATTCAAGTTATGCCGCAGGCGAGAACGGGCCTTCGGCTGGCCTTGGCTTAGGGCTGTACATCGCTGCGGAGATCGTCAAAGGACATGGTGGAAGGATTGAGGTGACATCGGAGGTGACGGCGGGCACGGTATTCAAAGTAGTTCTGCCCGCAAATGACGATTTGCGCGCAATCAACTGATTACTGTCGATGCTCGGCGTATTAATTGGAGACCTTGAGCATCTCAAAAACCGTGCTTGCCAAATCCTGATTATGGAACGGCTTGGGGAGAACCTTCACGTCACCGAAGTGCTCTTGAGAAGGATGGGTGTACCCCGTGATGATCAGTACCGGTAGCGAGGGAAACTGCGTCCGGAGCTCTTGGGATAACTCGATGCCTGTTTTACCCGGCATCATCTGATCACTGATAAGCAAGTGCGGCGTGAAGCCACTCTTGACGGCCTTGAGCGCGGACTCCCCGGAACTCATCTCAACAACTTCATACCCCAACTCGCGAAGTAGCAAGGCTGTTGTAAAGCGAACCGCGTGGTCATCATCGACCAATAGAATCTGCGCTGCGAAAGGTGCTAGAAGCAGATCCCCGGGTTCAACCGTCTTTTTTTGCTTGAGCTCGCAGCCCGCTACCGGCAGCCACAGAGAAACGACAGTGCCATCCCCTTCTTTAGAGCTTATCGAGAATCTTCCCTCAGATTGAAGCGCCAGTCCCTGCACCATTGAGAGCCCTAACCCAGTTCCCTTACCAATGCCCTTTGTAGAGAAGAACGGCTCAACGCAACGCCGTAGGACGTCATCGCTCATCCCACTACCAAAATCCCGCACTTGCAGACAGACGTATTCTCCTGCAGGTTGTGCCAGCAAAGCATCTGCGAGTAGCTGCTCAGGAAATGCATGGATCTCTAATCTTCCCCCCTTTTCCATTGCATCGCGGGCATTAACCGCCAGGTTTAGTATGGATAGCTCCAATTGGCGCGGGTCAATGAGCACAGTCGGCAGTTCAGAGTCGATATTCATTACGACTTGATGCAGCGGCGTCAAGGATCGCTGGAGCAGATCCCGCATATCATCGAGAAGTGCACGAAGATCTACCACTTCCGCCGTTAGAGTCTGGCGTCGGGCGAAGCTCAGTAATTTACCTACAAGAAGGCGTGCGCGTTCTGCGGCTTGAAGCGCGGCATCAATGAGTAGTGGTGCCCGAGCCCTGTTTGGCCGCCGCTGGAGCAGTTCCATCGATGCAATGATCGGGGTGAGGAGATTGTTGAAGTCGTGAGCTATTCCGCCACTGAGTTGACCAACCATCTCCATTTTACGGGCTTCGTGCAATTGGGTGCTCGCCTTCTCACGCTGAGTGATCATCTCAGCCACCCTTGCTTCTAGGCTGCTGTTTATCGCCCTTAGCTCTTCTTCAGCCTTAACTCGGTCGGTGATGTCCACGCTCACGTAAAGCGAACCCGCAAGCGAATCGCCCGTCTCATTGATCGTTGTTAGGTGATGATGAACCCATGTTTCACTCACACCCGGCTCACCAAGAGAGGACACGAAATCGTGGGGAGCAAGCTGAGGGAGCCGCGCATCAAAGTCTCTTTCAACTCCAAGACCAAGGCGGGATTGGTTAAAACCAAGTAGGTCATCACGTCCCCGACCCACAAGATTGCAGTAGCGGTCATTAACCCTTTCAAACACGCCAGTTGGCGAGCAGATGGCAATACCTACCTTGGCTTGGTCGAACATGGCTGAAATCTGCGCAGAGCTACGCCTAAACGCCATCTCAGAACTGGCATGTTTGGCCCACATCCAAGCCAGCGTGGTCGCTTCGAATGCAATACTGACAGCGTGCCCCGAAAAACCATTCTGTTGACTGGCATCTAGAATGAACACAGCCGCCAGCTTGCCCTGGTCGAGCAGAGGAACACACAAACGTTCATTAACACCGATTTGGTCGTCAACAACCCAATGAACTCTCTTGAACTGAGGGTCTTTGCCCTGCCCAAAGATAACGGCGTCACCTCTACCTAAAACGTTGAGACTCTCAGGGCCAAGGTTTATCTCATCGGCGGCAGATGCTGCACTATCAGAGACATGTTTATAAATGATCTCAAACGCCGCTTGGCTTAGCTGTTTTTGAGCTATCAGCATTCGACTTGGATTGAGCTCGGCTGCAAGGCGATCAAACAGTATTGAGATAATGGCTTCAGGGTCGTTAGCCCCATGCATTGCTCTACCGAGGTCGAGCAGGACGGCTTGCAACCGCTCGAACTGAACGCGCTCAGTAGTCTCGGTCACAATACACAGCACACCTCCTACTGTTCCGTCCGTTTCCGAGACGGCAGAATATGAAATGTCGAAGTTGACGTGCTCTCCGCGTCCGTGGCGCTCAAGGTAGAAAGGGCGGTCTTTTGCTGAAAACGTCTTGCCTGTGTCGCGGACGCCTCTGAGCAATGGCTCCAGATCGTGCCAAAGCTCGCTCCAATATTCTATGCCGGGGCGACCGAGAGCAGCCGGGTGCTTGTCGCCAATGGTCGGGGCATAGGCGTCGTTATAAAGGGCAACGTATTCAGGGCCCCAGAAGACCACGATCTGGGACTCGACTGGCAGGATTGTGCTCATCAGTGTCTTGAGGCCGGGCGTCCACTCAGCAGGGTTGCCCAGGGTTAGAGTCCCGAATGCTGGATCACGAAGGAATGTGGCGACCTGTCCACCGTGTGCAGCAAATGCCAAAGGGCCCATCTTCAATCCCAACTGGTCGAATTCCAATTCATCCATACTCACACGTGATGATAAAACCCAACATGCAACGCAAGATGGGCGGGCGATTAAGATTCAGGCCGCATCAGAATACGGTAGTTCCGCTCCTGTCGCAGATAGTCGAGATGCCTCTCAGCGCAGGACATTTTGTATAGTGAGACGCCTTATCTACATCGGTTTGACCGAGACAACTTCCACGTATTTGTACTTTTTCTTCGCTGCCTTTACCGCTTCCTGCTCTGCGAGCAAAGTGCTCAGCGTATCAGCCTCGTGAGTCAACTCGAACGTTTTGCCTTCAAAGTCATTGCCTACCCGCAGCGTGACGCGCAGCCGTGGTGTAAAAGCCTTGGCAACTTTCTTCTTGACTGCAGGAGCGGCGACAGGTTTGGTGAAAACAATTTCGGGCAAAGGCTCCTGGGCCGCAGGGGAAGTCGCTTCCACCTCGGGTTGAACACTGCCAAACAGCGCCTGGCGCATTTCTTCTTCAGTCAATTCTGAATTCATCGCGTGTCTCGAAGGATCGGTAAGTAGCTCAGTAAATTATAATCGGGTTGCTGCTCGCTGGCGTCCTTGGGGGCAACTATGTGAACCTCAGATTCCCAAGTCGATTTCGAGACATGAGCCTCGCCAAGCGCGTGAAAGCTTTGCTTTCGGTAATCGCGTGATGAGGCCGTCCGCGAGTTCACTGGCGTGCCTTGAGTACAAAGTAACTGTGCGTGACGCTGCAATCCGACCCGGTACGAAGGCACCCACTCGTTCTTGCGCAATTTTCAGTATATTTAAGACTTGTTGGCTCAGTCTGCCGGCGTCGAGGTGTTCGACCAATGGCCTGGGCGGAAGAGGAATGCGGCTCCAGATTTCGATCACTAGCTCAAGGAGCCCATCAGGGCCGAGATGCTGGAGAGCCATATCCCACAGCTGGCCTTCTTGCGCCATATTTAGGCGGTTCCTAGCCATTAAGGAGCTCTGAAAGCATGAGGCTTTTTCTTGATTCCGAATTCACTCAGCTCTCGGCGGCAGCAAAGTTGATTTCTCTGGCGCTGGTCGCGGAGAACGGGCGCGAATTCTACGTGGAATTGCTCGACTCTTGGCAAGAAGACTGCAGTGATTTCGTGAAGGAAATCGTGCTTCCGCAGCTGTGTGGTGGGAGCTACGCGTTGCCTATCGTCGATGCCAGGATGTCGCTGCTCAGGTTTCTGACGTCGTTCAAAAAGGAGGTCGAGATCGTCACGGATGCTCCCCAGTACGATTGGGAGCTTTTTTGCGATCTAGTCTATGACGGCGGGCGATGGCCCAGAATCGTTCGTAATTTCCCTACTGACGCGACGACCCTTTCTCCGACTAGCGAAGGTGAAGAGCTGCCCCATCATGCTTTGCTCGACGCCAGGATTATCGCTGGCATGTTTGCATCTGTGAGCCGAGGGAAGCCCGGTGGAGCCGAGGTTGGTTAGAGGGAACTATACCTCTTGCTGATTCGCTGGATTTTCTTGATCTCTGATCACACCAAATCTCGTACAAACCACAAAAAGTAAACTCAAATACTCGGCTTTTGTTGGCAAAAACGAGCCGGGGCCTACGGCCCCAAATTGACGAGCAGGTTACAAGACGCGGGAGGGGCAACCCTAAGCGATGGTATCTGCTTGAGAGTGAGCTCAAAAAGCTGTCAGATAGAAGAAGTCACATCAAAAAAGCAGTCGGCAAACCTGCCTAATTCCTACAAGGAAAAAGGAGAGGCCCAGGCACCGCTACTTTTCTTTTGAGTTCAAAATATACATCTCCGGTTTTGAAAAACCGTTTCAAGGGGGAGCATTTCAAATGGTCGCAAATCCGACATAAATGTCGCCTGAATATATACCCCAATGGTCAACCAAGGCGGCAGGCCTTTCTCAAGCGGAGGTTTGCCGGCAATTAGAACTGCCCAAGAGCACAGTTAACCGGTTGTGGTACGTTGGCGGTAGACCGTGTTCAAGTCTCAAACTCAAGAATATCAGCGTCCTGCCTCGCAACGAGAACAACGTTCCGATCAATAGGGTCTGATCCCTGATCGGGTCGCTCAAGATATGGAGACTCAGGAATCTCCCGTCGGTAATGCTTTAGGACGTACATCGCCCGCTTTCGCTTGCCACGAAGGGAAATGAAATCTTGACCCTTGGAAACCGTCTCCGCGACGTTTTTCATCTCACTATTCAGTCTTGCCTGGTCTAGAGATGGCGCCATTTCCTCAGCCTCATCCGCAACCTGCTCAAATCTGTCGAGTGCCTCTATGAAGTCCTGGTAGTCACCTACCTCACAAGCCATAGCGACTAATGCTGCCCCGCAGGTAAAGAAACGTAAGCGTCCGGCCAACTCACCTTCCTGACCCCGACGCCAGAGGCGATGGTGTCCACCTAATTTAGGTGGACACCATTTCTAGCCTTTAAGCGGGTCTTTCCATGCAGCCACAACGCCGATCCTATTCCAAATCCTTCAAGGCCCAGGTAGTCCAAGAGTGCGCTCAGCCCGGCGCGTCGATTGCCAGCGTCGCGCAGCACCACAGCCTTAACGCGAACCTCGTCCATAAATGGATTCGGGTACAAACGAACAAAGCTCTGGAGCTGCAACCTGCTTTCATTCCTCTACCTTTGCAGCTCGCCGGAGGGCATTCGCAGGCTCCGTCATCGAGCATCTGCGTTGAAATCCAGCACTCGCGTGGCACCGTCAAAGTGAATTGGCCGACCGAAAGCGCTGCCGCCTGTGCCTCCTTTCTGCGAGACCTGTTGCGGTGATTCGAATCGATGCGATCTGGCTCGCCACCGAACCGATGGACATGCGCGCCGGCACCGAAACGGCGTTAGCCCGGGTCATTGCGGTGTTCGGTGCGGCGAAGCCGCACTGCGCTTATCTGTTCGCCAATCGCCGCGCCAATCGGATGAAAGTTCTGGTGCATGACGGCGTGGGTATCTGGCTGGCGGCGCGACGATTGAATCAAGGCAAGTTTCACTGGCCCGGCATTCGGCACGGATCGGAGGTCGAACTCGATAACGAGCAACTTCAGGCTTTGGTACTGGGCTTGCCATGGCAACGGGTCGGTGCTGGCGGCTTGATCACAGTGCTGTAACGCCTGCCATTAGCCCATCGGTTTATCGCTGCTGACTTCCGGCTCTGGCACAATCAGCGGCATGACTTCCTCGCCCAATCTCGATCAAATGACACCGGAACAGCTACGTGCCTTGGCCGAGCAGGCCTTACAGTTGCTGTCCCAGGTCGACTCGATGGGCCAGAAAATTCACCGCCTTGAAACGGTCAACGAGCAACTCGCTCATGAGATCGCCATCCTCAAGCGACACAAGTTCGCCAAGCGCAGCGAACAGCTAAGCCCTGACCAAGGTAGCTTGCTCGACGATCTGCTCGACACTGATATCGCGGCCATCGAGGCCGAGCTAAAGGCGGTCAATCCGCCACCTGCACCGGACGAGCTACGTCAGAAACCCAAGCGTGCGCCGCTGCCACCGCAGTTCCCACGTACAGTGATCCGTCACGAGCCAGAAAACACCCAGTGCGTCTGCGGCTGCCAACTTCAGCGCATTGGCGAAGACGTCAGCGAGAAGCTCGATTACACACCCGGCGTGTTCACCGTCGAGCAGCATGTGCGTGGAAAATGGGCCTGCCGCCAGTGCGAAACACTGATCCAGGCGCCGGTGCCGGCCCAAGTGATCGACAAGGGCATCCCGACCGCAGGCCTGTTGGCCCATGTGATGGTGGCGAAGTTCGCCGACCATTTACCGCTGTACCGGCAGGAGAAGATTTTTGCTCGGGCCGGGCTGGCGATTGCTCGCTCGACACTGGCGCAATGGGTCGGACAGACCGGCGTACAACTCCAGCCTCTGGTCGATGCGCTGCGTGAACAAGTGTTGGCCCAAGGCGTGATCCACGCCGATGAGACTCCGGTTCAGATGCTCGCGCCAGGCGAGAAGAAAACTCACCGCGCTTACGTCTGGGCCTACAGCACCACGCCGTTTTCGGCGCTCAAGGCTGTGGTTTATGACTTCAGTCCCAGTCGTGCAGGCGAGCATGCGCGCAACTTCCTTGGGAGGTGGAACGGCAAGCTGGTATGCGACGATTTCGCTGGCTACAAAGCCGGTTTCGAGAAAGGCATCACCGAAATTGGCTGCATGGCCCACGCCCGTCGCAAGTTTTTCGATCTACACGTGGCGAACAAAAGCCAGCTGGCTGAACAAGCGCTGTACTCGATTGGCGGCTTGTACGAAGTTGAACGCCAAGCTCGGGACATGAGCGATGAGGATCGTTGGCGAATACGCCAGGAAAGGCAGCCCCGATCATCAAAACGCTGCATGACTGGATGTTGGCCCAGCGTGATCTGGTGCCCAACGGATCGGCAACAGCCAAAGCCCTGGATTACAGCCTTAAACGCTGGGTAGCGCTAACGCGCTACCTGGACGATGGTGCTGTACCCATCGATAATAACCAAGTGGAGAACCAGATCAGACCATGGGCACTTGGGCGCTCAAACTGGTTGTTTGCCGGATCGCTTCGCAGTGGCAAACGGGCGGCCGCGATCATGAGTCTGAGCCAGTCGGCGCGCATGAATGGGCATGATCCGTATGCCTATCTCAAAGATGTACTGACGCGGCTGCCAACGCAAAAGGCAAGTCAGATCGAACAACTGCTGCCGCATCATTGGATAGGTGACTGATCTGCGCGAGGCCTATTTCCCGTACCCTCACGGACAAACGACACTAAGGACAGATATGCGCATTCGAGCAACAAGCGAGAACGACTGGATGCTACTCAAGCGCGTCAGGCTTGCCGCGCTTCTGGATACGCCAACAGCCTTTGGCGTCAGTTACAAGACTGCTGCTGACTATGACTGCGACCAGTGGAAACAAAGAGCCTCATCTACGGGAACCGAGTTCTGGCTGGCGTTCGAGGAAGGCAGGCCCGTCGGGATGGTCGGTGCCGCAGTCAGTGAGTCAGAGCGCTTCAATTTGATTGGGATGTGGGTTGAGCCCGTAGCTCGGGGGTCTGGCATCGCAAAAGAACTGGTGGATATCGTAAAGGCTCGATCCACTGAGAGAGGTTTTGACGGCGTTTTTCTGGATGTCTCTCCTGAAAACGTTAGAGCCTCAAGCTTCTATTTGAAACAGGGGTTTGTCTTCCTGGATGAATGGGAGCCATTGGAAAGTCATCCGCATATTACTGTTCAGACTATGGTGTGGACGAGGCAGTGACCTCACCCCTAAAAGGGTTGCAGCTAGCCCATCGCAATGTGACTTCCCAGGACGCTTACAATTCACAAAGAGGATGGGACGATTCAAGAGGAACGTACCTTTCCTCGTGCCGCTGACCCTAGGAAAACAAAAGGCTGAGTCGAATTTAAAATAATGGGCGGTTGAAATGGTGACTTTCGATCATTATCAAGAAAGTCAGATTTACCAGGAGTTCGCTTTGCGTTCCGCCTGCGCATCTCTAACAACAGGAACTCTTCAATGGTAATTGCATGTCTAGGATGGGGATCCCTAATTTGGAAACCTGGAGCATTACCGCTCGCAAGCAAATGGTTTTTGGATGGGCCCAGTTTGCCCATCGAATTTGCGCGAGTCGGTGATGGTGGAGAGCTCGCAACGGCGATCTGCGCGAATGCGCATCCATGCACTGTTCTATGGGCAGTGTTGAATGTAAAAAACCTCGAGGAGGCATGCGAGGCATTGCGTGTCCGAGAGCAAATTCCAGAGGACAGGGAGGATGGAATTGGTGTTTTTACTACCAGTAGTTCCCCAGTGGGAGTAATCGCCGAATGGGCACTCCTTCACCAATTGGACGCAGTTATCTGGACTGCGCTGCCGCCCAGATTCGAAGACATTGAAGGTTTGATCCCAACCGTTGATGACGCTGTTTCATATCTAGCTGGTTTGAGTGCAGATGTGCAGAAGCACGCACGGGACTACATTAGGCGGGTGCCGGCTCAGATCGATACGTCCTATCGAAGGGAGATAAATTCAAGGCTTGGGTGGCATCAATGAGCGCACAGAGCCAAGCTCAAATCGGCGCCATCTTTGATCAGCTGTTGGCTCTGCGAGAGAGCGTCAACCGTCTTCAGCAGGTAGAGGGTGAAAGAGTAGGTAAGCTTCGTGGCCACCAAACCGTGGATGTGGACGGCGCTTTCCTATTGGTTTTTCAGAAGCTTCAAGACAACATCGCCGATATGGAGGAGGCTTTGGCCACCATTGCGGAAGCCACAGGCGATATACCAAAGTTTTAACACATCCATTTTCCGTGACTGTCGCGCGCCCTGATGCCGACGGACTTTTGGCAGGATCTTGGACGCTTCAGGGTGCTTGACCCTGTGCATCCGTCCGGCCAACTCATCTACTCACTCCCGCATAGCCAAGATAGCGCCCGCCCATATAACTCAGGACAGGTATTGGGGACGGTAGCTCCCACCAGTTGGACGTCTAACTATTATGGTGTCGTTTGCCGGCGATTGGCTTAAGGCGCCGATAGTTTATCTCGCGATTGGCGCGGCGGTTGGCAAACAAATAAGCACAGCGCGGCGGCGCCGCTACGTACGCGGCGACCATGCGCATAAGCGCGGTTTCAGTTCCGGCGCGTATTTCCATGGGGTCGGCGGCGATTCAAATGGCGTCGATGCGAATCATCGCAACAGTTCTGGAAGGAAGGTCGCGCAGGCAGCCGCGCTAAGGGTCGTCCAGCTCACATTGACAGTGCCACGCGTGTTCCGCATTTCAACGCAGATATTCGTTGAAGCAGCTTGCGAATTTTCTCCGGCTAGCTGCATGGGAAACCTTTGCCACAAAGGGTGAGTGCACCGACGATCCTTTTTCAATCTCCCGACCCTAGCCTACCGGGAAAATCATGGGCATACAGGGTGCGATCAATGGTCGGTGGGACAGGGGTACAATTCAATGCACCTGCCGATCCCATTTGGGGGATGCGGAGGGAGATGAGGAGCCAAAGTTTCGCGACGCGTACCGATCAGCTCTGGACTGTTTACTGCAAGTAGTTGCGAGCTTTACTTTGCTTGCTTAGCAGCGAGAGACTTATGCCATTCCGAATAGGGCGTATTTTTCACCTGGCACTGATTAAAGTCGGGGGAACCATCAACCCACCATACTGGCCCTCGCTCACCTAGCTCAATCTTGGCCTTCTGTACCTTCGCTCTTGCGCCCTTCAGTTGCCCCTCATCACCTGACGCTTTAGCGATCTTTACTTCACGGCGCGCGTCCATAAGCCCGTTAACGAATTTCTGCCGGGCGTCTGCGGGTAGTGACGGATCACTGCACCGCCAGAGTTTCCCATTTACTACAAAGTAGCGGCCATCTGGTGTTGTCGGATACATCTAGGGGCTCCAGAGGGCTCGCTGAGCCACCGTGTCACGTCTTTAGCATCAGCTTGAGTTGGTGTTAAACGATGACGCCTGACGCACGATTAGACATTCTCAACGAGGGTAGCCACGGGGTGTTAATGGACGATGGGGTGGGAGCGACGCGCGATCCGCAATACGCCCCACAGCATAGAAATCACTATCGACATCCATGCGGCCATGATGCTGAAGATTGTCATTGCAAGGCTCATAAATTTCTCCCGCTGCTTTGTCGTCTTCTATTCTCCTTATAGGTGACCATGCCCTCGATTTGGGATTCAATTTTTTTCGGGCGGGTGCTGTCAGACGTATCGGTTCATCCATGAATCTTTTTTTGTGTAATGTAACAACACATCTAGAAGAGGTCTCCAATGTCTAAACTCGCAGAATTTCGTCAACTCGAAAAACACCTTGCTGAGCAACTCCAGGCGCTCGAAGCGCTTAAAGGCGACGCCGGCCTTAAGAAAGAAATAGAATTCGAGACCAAACTGCGTGATTTGCTCGCAAAATATGGCTACAGCCTTAAGGACGTGATCAACCTGCTTGATCCGCAAGCAGGTCGTCGCGTACCAGCAGGCGAACGTAAAGCTGGAGCCCGCAAGGCTCGTGAAGTGAAGATTTATAAGAACCCTAATACCGGTGAGACGATTGAGACCAAGGGTGGAAACCATAAGGGTCTCAAAGAGTGGAAAGCGAAACATGGCTCCGACACGGTCGAATCCTGGCTGACCAAGTGATATTGGTTTGAATACAAAGGGGCCCGATACGGCCCTTTTTTGTTATCGATTTTTAGCATCTTGAGGTTGATTCCAAAGCTCTAATTAGCTTGTGGGGGCGGCACCTTCTACTTGCCATTTCGGCAAGATATGTGAACTTTAGTGATAATCGAATTTCCATTGCTTGAGAGTGAAGCTGCCTAGCTTTCAGCCCGATAATCGGCTCTCGCAACATCAAGCCAGGAAGTTGAACGTGAAGACCTTGCCCCCCAAGACATCCCTGCGCCGCGTCGTTACTGGCCCGATGCTTTTTTTGTTTATTCTCGGAGATGTTCTCGGGGCGGGCGTTTATGCTCTTGCCGGAACAATCGCAGGGGAGGTAGGTGGCGCAATATGGGTGCCCCTGCTAATTGCTCTATTTTTCGCGATGCTCACTGCAGGTTCCTACGCAGAGTTGGTGACAAAATATCCCCACGCGGGCGCCGCTTCAGTTTTCGCAGAGAAAGCGTTCCGGTCACCACTCATTTCTTTTCTCGTGGGTTTTTGCATGCTATCTGCGGCTGTCACGAGCGCGGCGGGTTTATCGCTGGCGTTTGCAGGTGATTACCTAGCGGCTTTCATCCGTGTACCGCCTCACATTGCAGCCTTACTGTTCCTTCTCGTTATCGCGCTACTAAATGCGAGGGGAATTAAAGAGTCATTGGGAGCCAACCTGGTGATGACAGTGATCGAGCTGACAGGTCTTCTTTTGGTCGTTGTTGCGGCTGCTTGGTATTTCCGTACTGGCGAAGCGGATTTGGGTCGCAGCCTGGAGTTCAAGCCGGGGATCAGACCGATGTTAGCCGTTTTGGGCGCGGCATTGATCGCCTTCTATTCTTTTGTAGGATTCGAAACATCCGCCAATCTCGCGGAAGAAATTCGAGACGTTCGAAAGGTTTACCCGCGCGCATTATTTGCTGCATTGCTAACCGCCGGAGTCGTCTACATGGCCGTCGGCGTCGCGGCATCTTCCGTACTGCCTATGGAAAAACTTGTGGCAACGTCGGCTCCTCTTCTTGAAGTGGTTCGGGCGTCAGGCTTAAACATTCCGCCTCGCGTCTTCGCCTTTATTGCACTGATCGCGGTAGCCAACGGCGCGCTGTTAACCATGATAATGGCGAGTCGCCTTACTTATGGCATGGCCTGTCTAGGACTTTTGCCGACCGCCTTGAGCAAGGTGCTGCCTCGGCGACGCACCCCCTGGATCGCGGTCGTCGCTACCACCCTTGTAGCAATCGCACTCACGCTGACGGGAACGCTAGCTACATTGGCTGAGACCGTAGTCCTGCTCCTGCTGTTTGTGTTCCTCAGCACCAATTTGTCCGTGTTGATCCTACGTCGTGACGAGGTTGCGGAAGATCACTTTCGGGTGCCTACGTGGGTTCCGGTACTTGCTATCGTCTCGTGTCTGGTGCTTCTCAGTCAGCAAAGTCTGGAAACGTGGATGCGGGGAGGGGCGTTGATCCTGATCGGAATGCTGCTTTTCGTCTGTGCAAGAGTGGCACTGCCGACGCCAGTGGAGCCCAGCTAATCCTGCAAGCGCTTCTCCTGTCTATCGCAGCGTAAAACTTGTCGAAGTAATAGGAGTGCGGGGTGGGCGCAGTTGTATCGGGTGCATGCAATGCCTCGGATCGTCGATTCTAAGGACACTGGAACACCACCCGATCAATCGTCTGGCATGGCTGCATATCTGAACGTCGCCTCGAGTGGGTGAGCACACTAACTCAATCCGCGTGCTACAGATTGATCACGGACGGGAAGCAACCTCGTCCAGGTGCCGCAGCAGTGCCAGTGGATCCTCGTAGACGCGGAGTGCCCCAGCGCGTTCAAGCTCTCCGGTGTCGTAACCACCAGAAAGCAGGCCTATACCGGTGGCCTTACAGCGGCGTGCGGCAAGCATGTCCCAGATGGCGTCGCCGATCACCAGGCAATCTTCGATGGGTACATTGAGTTTGCTTGCAGCGGCGAGGAAAAGGTCGGGGTCGGGCTTGCCGTACTTCACGTCATCACGGGTGATGAGATTGACCTCAGCGATATCCAAGCCCAATGCCTTCAGATTTATTGCTGCAGTATCCATCCCACCGCTGGTAGCGATGCACCATTTGAGCTGATTGCGGTTTAAGGTATCGAGAAGCTCTATAGCGCCAGGAAGAGCGGTTATCTGGCCTTGCAGATCCTTGTAGGCTTTATCATGTTTATCGCTCAGCCTTTTGGCCTGGTCTGATTTGATTTCCAAGCCGGTCTCACGGGCTAACGTCTTAAGCATCAGTCCTCCGCTCATACCGATTTTTCTGTGAATACGCCACATGGCCAACGGTATGTCTTCTGAGTCGAGCGCGGTTTTCCACGCGAAAACATTCTGGTAGACGCTGTCAGTCAACGTGCCATCCAGATCAAATATGAATGAGGTTTGCTGGCGCATACGTGACAGCTCCATTAAGCAAGTTTCAGGTAGTAGATGTCGCGTATTGGAAATATGGGTCGCATCGAACACCAAGGGAGCTGACGTTAATCCTTGAGTCTTTCCAAGTCGGCTGGGCCGGGTTCCACACGTAGTTCGTCGCCAAGAAACTCATCTTCCCTAACGACTCGTTCGTCATCTGTTAAACCTGTTTCTGACACGTCTGAGACGAGAGCAGAATCTTTCAGTGCTTTGCTGTTTTTGGATGAAACGGAGTTTTTTTCAGTCATGAGATTTCTCCTCGACCCTCGAAATTTGAAGCGTTCAATTTTTCGAAAGCACATGGTCTGAGTCGTTCCGTCTTTCGCAAATTTCGAAACGCAGTAGCCGTAGAGCATGAATGGCACTGCGGTTTGCTTTGCCTTGCTTCCGCTTTTTCGACGACGTTTTTAGCGCGAACAGATTTGGTTTAAGTACAAAAAGGGCCTTGGACGGTCTTTTTTATCTGCCGGCAGTGTCTATTAGATATTTACCTTGAGCCAAGGGTTAATCAGACACATGAAGCAAGTTGAACCATTCAGCATAAGGGGAGTTAGTGACCCGGAATCTATTGAAATCAGGGCTGCCATCAACCCACCAAACAGGGCCCCGTTCACCAAGCGCTACTTTGGTCAGTTGTACCTTTTCCCGAACGCGCTTCATCTGCGATTCGTCTTCCGAATCCTTTGCTCTCTTCACCTCGCGTCGAGCTGCCATGAGCTCATCGACAAGACGCTGGCGCACGTCCTCTTCCAATGACGGGTTTGAACAGCGCCACAGCTGCCCTTTGACAACGAAGTAACGACCGTCAGGTGTTACTGGATGCATTTCTCACCTTCGATCTTCAAAGTGCGCCTCTCCAGATACCTCACGAAAGACGACTACCTCAGCTTTCGAATAGGAAGGCGTTTAGCTTGTTTGACCCCAAACAGTATTCCCAGTAATAGCGCTGCGCCCGCCGCCAGGAGTATGGGATAGGGATGTTTACCTGACATCCAGACGCCCTCAACTCCGTGTTGATCGCTTGGCGAAGTAGGGCGATGTCCCGATGACGATGGATTTCGACTGATCGGAATGTCAGAGGGATCGATCTCTGCTTCGTAGGGCATTTCGTTTAAAGATAAACGCGCACCGTCTGCAAGAACGAGGGTGAGGTCTTCGACCGTGCCGGCGAGTCGATTGGGAAAAACTGGCTCACCCGTGGGATCAAGCTCATCGTAATAAAACTGCTGTCCTTCTAGCCAACCTATTGCCGTCATCAATTCGGGGCCAAGGTAATATTTCCCGTCGAGGAAGAAGCCTGGGAAATGTCGTGTGCGTTCGAGACTTTCTACGATGTAACGCTCGCCTGCCTTCATACCGGTTGCTGGGTTAATCATGATGAAGCCCTCAGATTCGCTGGTGTTGCGATAGAGGATGGGGTGTGGCGCAACGTTCCATCGAGATGACTGAAAGGCTGAGTGGCAGGGAGGTGACGGTCGGTAAGCCAATAAATCGAACACTCGAAATACAAACCCTCTCCAAGCTACATGCCCCCACCATTGAGGATACTGAGAGGTGTGTATGAATAGCGATCCAAAGCCGCAAGGCGGGATGGTTGAGGATGACCCTATGCCGACATCGCCTGATCCATTGAGCCCAGGCCGCACCGAAGTTGATCCAATGAAAGAGGAAGGAGTTGACGAACTTCCGGATAACGAAGGTGAGCGCCCGCTTGATGATGACGACGTCGGGCTCGACCCTGAGCGTGTGCGGGAGGAGACGGATAATGCGGTGATGGACAATCAGCAGGATCCGCGCTAACCCTTGGACACCCCTTCCGCGATCCTCAAGTGAGTTGGCCATGGAGGGCGAACTCGGATGGACAGCATGCAGAGCTGGACAGTTGATTCCATATTTGGCGCAAAAAAAGACCCGCGATGGGGGGCGGGCCGGGAATCACTAAAGGAGCTGTTACAACCGTACACCTGCAAATGTGAAATTATCGTGACGGGTGTTTCACCGTTTTTCAGAACCAAGATTATTCAATGATACGGGAGTGGCCTTCTGTAGCGAGCTCGGCAGCTGGTCTTCCAGTTTGGGGAACGCTGCTTCTACAAGGGGCCACTGGGTCGCGAAGCTCTGATTTTCTGTCGGAGCAGAAAGCTTGTGATGCAGATATTCGATCTGCTGCCCTACAAAATGAGCTGAGTACGCTGCGGTTGAGATGACGACTGCTACTCCTAGAATGGCAATCGTCCTGAAGGCTGACATGGCGCTTCCTTGTCTGGCTACATCGGCTCAATCATAGTTCGTCCCGAAAGCGAGGAACAAGATAGGCGAGAAGCAATTGACTTGTTCATGCTGGACGGACAGTTGGAACCGATGCCTATGACTGACGTAGCCGCAAGATTGCGTCCGTAATCCCCTGAGCGTTCCTGTCTAACGTTTCCATGGCAGTGAGGGCATTGATCGCAGAATTCCCCGCTCCGTTGTTCGAAAGCCACGTCGTAACCTCTTCAATGGCCGCGCAAATTGCATGCTGGTTATGCAGAAGCAACGTAAGAGCGTCAGCTGCAGCTACGTTTGCTTGAAAGCTATCGTGCATGGACTCGTCCTTAAATGAAAACAGCTGAGCTTGCAGATTACGGGTGATTTTAGGATCTAACCGCTCATCTCCCATGAAGTCCAACAAATTTGAGATTACACCTTAGAACATCCTGTGTTGCAGTCATCAGAAAATGCTCCAGATGCGGTATGCTGAATTTCCTCACTTTCTCCATCAGCACGCGCAGCCAATGCATTTGATTCCTTTGAATTTGATCGCACTGATGCTGCTTGCCCTAATGCTGGAGTCCTAATGATTGCGCAACGTATCACTGATCCATGCGATTCGCCGGAACGTCTTGCCGTACTGCATGGATATGAGATCCTCGACACCCCGCGCGAGTCCGATTTCGACGAATTGGTAAGTTTGGCTGCTTCCATCTGTGATGCGCCTATCTCAGTGATGAACCTGATCGATAGCCATCGGCAGTGGTTCAAGGCGGAAGTCGGATTGAAGATAAGTGAAACGCCATTGGACGTTTCCATCTGTCGTCATGTCCTTCTCCTACCAGGTGTCACCGTCATACCGGATCTGCGAGATGATCCACGGATGAGTTTCAATCCTCTCGTGACGGCGGATGAAGGTCTGCGCTTCTACGCTGGCTGCTTATTGGAAACACCGGATGGCTATGGTCTAGGGACTCTATGCATCCTCGACCGTCAGCCAAGAGAGTTAACCCCGCAACAAAAGTTCGCCCTTGCAACGCTGGCGAAGCAGGTAATGGCTCAGTTGGAGTTGAGACGGTCGCTAAAGCAGAAGAGTCGACTTCTTGAACAGAAGAACATGCTTCTCAAGGAGATCAACCATCGAACGAAGAACCACCTGCAGCTGATCATTGGCTTGATTCAGTTACAGATACGCCAGTTGGCAGATCCGCAGGCGCGGGCAGCACTCGTCGATACCAGTAGAAGAATCACCAGCATCGCGGCAGTGCATGAAAAGCTGTATCAGGCTGATCAAGTGGAAACCGTGAACGCGGGAATTTACTTGTCTGAGTTGATAGACGGCCTACGTGGCTCAGCATCCCTCCATACGAGCTTCGCAATCGATATGGAGGACGTAATTCTGCCGCTGGATAGAGCAATACCTTTGGCTCTAGTCCTGAATGAGCTAGTCACCAACGCCCTTAAATATGCTTATCCAGACAAGGCAACCGGCGAGGTATTTGTTGAGTTAAAGGCGTCCACTGACCAGGTACTGTTGAGAGTGACTGACAGAGGGAGGGGACTTCCGGAAGGGTTCGATCTCAAAAAGCACTCGTCGGTAGGAATGAAGATTATCAAGTCGCTGACACGCCAGCTTCGTGGCGAAATTTCGATGCTGAACCAACATCCTGGACTGCAATGCTCTCTAGAATTTCCACGTTGAGGAGAGAGGGCGCTACACAGCTTTTGCTACCAGCCAGGCTCAATTATAAGAATGTTAGCGAAAATTGCTTACCTCACCGGTCGCTTTAGGGGCGGGCCGATTGGGCCCCAATCGATGAGGTTAACAAGAAGGCACTAGCTCAGTTGCTCTCTTTCCGCAGGCTACTTCAATGCCCTCACCTTTGCAGACCTCCAAGGTCAGAGTCAGGCGATTTAGATTGAAGAGGTATTTCACCAGAAATCGTCTCATCCGTACTGGCAGCACCGAGATCGACCTGATCATTCTCACCTAGAGAGCTGTACTGATCCCGGAGCTTGCGTAGGTCTCTCGAGCCCATTTTATCAAGGCATAACGTCGCGTTTTGTGCGTCCTTAGTTGCCCGAATCAGTTCGTCGATCTTCAGATGTAGAATGTCATTGTCGCGGTTTTGCGTGTTCTGGATCAGAAACACCATTAGGAACGTGATGATGGTTGTCGACGTATTGATGATCAGCTGCCACGTATCGTTGTAATGAAAATACGGCCCCGTGAGCGCCCATACTCCGATCAAAGCGATTGCCAGCAGGAAGGTTTTTGAGCTGCCTGCCCAGTTGGAAAGGGCTTGGCAGAATCGTGCGAATTTCATGATTACTAACTCTAGTTGTAGGTAAGAACTAGACAACCGGTACACCTGAAATACTTTATTACAATTCGACCTTTCGTCGGCATCTCGAACCTCGAAATCGTTTCCTTGCAGCTAAAATCTAGCGACAGAAGCGTCTGATATAGGAGCGCCGTAACTTAATTCCGCGCCACTTAGATGAAGCACTTTTGACGCTCATCACCCTCTTTGAACTCTAGCCTGAGCTGCCCCGTCCTTTGATATGAGGGGCTCAGGGCAATTCTGCTGTGTAGTCCCATTAAACGTTTTCACACGGAAAGCGAGGGGCCACATGAATACTTCAGACAGCAGGGCGGGGTCGCAAACAGGCGATCCTGCAGACGTTAAGCCGGGACAAGACTTTGAGCATTTGAAGGAGGACGTCACCGAAGCCCTCGGTGGCGCCAGGCAACAGGCCGATGCGCAGTTCGGCCAATACCGCGACACCGCCGCTGATCAAATCGAGGCGTTGGCCCAAGGCGCGAAAAGCTTTGTCTCCGAACTGGAAGACAAGGACACACTGGGCATGTCCGACTATCTCACCGATATGGCCGAGTCGATGACTGGTCTTGCCGGAAATCTGGGCGGCAAGAGTGCCGAACAACTCCTGCATGATGCCGCCGATCTGGCGCGCAACAACCCCGCACTGTTTATCGCCGGCAGTGTGGCCATCGGGTTCGGTTTATCGCGCTTCCTGAAGGCCGGCACCTCGGCGGCGGCCACCGTCAGCGCGGGTAACGACCCAGCCACAGGCAACTCGACGCCGCCCTCCGAAGGCTATGGCATATATCGGCCTTACGAAGCGTCCACCGACCCAAACCCGGGACGCGCGACCGGCATCACACCTGCATCGCCCAATGAACACGACCATCCCACCGACTTTGCCGGTGCATCAGGCGCAGTTTCGCCCAGCACCAAAGGAGCATTGTGATGAACAGAGACGATCCGGATCTCCCGGGAACAAGACCGCTCACACCCACTGACGACGCTTCAATGGTTGGCCTGTTACGGCAGTTATCCCGCGAAGTCCCCGCGTTGTTCACCAAGGAGCTGGCGCTGGCCAAAGTCGAGCTGCAGACCAGCCTCAATACGCTCAAGGCCGGCATCGCTGCGGTGGCGGGCGGTGCGATTGTGTTTCTCGCGGGCTTCATCATTCTGCTGATGGCGGCGGTTTACGGCTTGAGCCTCTTCATGGCGCCGTGGCTGGCTGCGCTGATCGTCGGCGTGGTGGTGATGATCATTGGCTTCGCCATGCTGCAGTCGGGCAAAAAACAGTTTGAGCCATCCCACTTCAAACCTGACCGGACACTCGATGCCTTGAACAAGGATCAGGAAGCGCTGCGGAGGAAAGTCTCATGAACACTGAACTGGATATCGAATCGCAAAAGAGCCCTGAGCAGATCGAGCGGGAAATCGATGCGCAACGCGCAAGTATCGGCAACATCGTCGACAAGCTGGAAAGCAAATTCACCCCCGGCCAGATGTTCGATCAAGCGTGGGGCATGATGCAGAACAACGGCTCAACCTTTATCAGCAATCTCGGCACCAGCGTGCGTAACAATCCAGTGCCTGCCGTGCTGACGTCGGTCGGATTGCTCTGGCTGATGATGAGCCAGAACCGGCCACCGGTGCCGCAACCCACCTACCGCTCCGGGCCTGACCAAGACAAGGCAGGCGAGTGGGCCGATGGTTTGGCTGAGGGTTTGGGCAGTGCCCGCGAGCACATGCACCAGACCGCTGACTCGATCAAAGGGGGCTACCAGTCGCTCAAGGGCAAGGCCGCCCACTTAGGAGAAAACGTCGGCGCGGCGGGTGAAAATCTCAGCCACGCCATGCACGACGCCGGTGATCGGCTGACGCGCAACTCCCAGGTATTGGGGCAGCAATTCAACCAGTTGCTCAGGGAACAACCCTTGGTGGTAGCGGCTGCCGGCATCGCGCTCGGAGCCTTGCTTGGCGCAGCGCTGCCGACGACCCAAACCGAACAACGCTACATGGGGCGAACCAGTGCTGGGCTGGTCGACAAAGTAAAAAAGCAGGCGCAAGAGGGTTACGAAGCGGTACGCGATACCGTGACGAAAACCACTGAGCAGACAGGGTCTGATGCTTCACCCGCTACAACGTCGGCGAGCGCAGACCTTTCCCGAGGTTTGGGTACCGCCTGACACTGCGGCACGGGAGGCCCGCAACAGGCCTCCCTCTTGCTTCTTCAGGTCTTCCGGTTTTTCGTCAGACATTTTGAACCTAACTCAACCTCGGTTGCTCAACCGGGAAATATTCGGGGTGAGCGAGATGAGCGCTTTTAAGAACCAACTGACATGTGCACAAGAAAACAAATTGCTCGCTCTGGATGCCTGGCATCGTGCTTTGGAAAATATTGAATTGCGGATGGAATGCCCAGACGCCTATCACGACGAATTGCTGCGCCAGTCGGATGAAATGGATCGGTTGGGAATTCTAACTTGGGACGAGTGGCGCGACCTGCGAAAAGAAGCTGACGGCGCGTACTTGCGTGCAGTTGCTGGAGACGATTACCACTGAGGTTTTTAGGTCATGTCCATCGCCTGCGACACTGTCCAATACCTGCGTGATAACGGATTGGTGATCACCACGGCAGAGTCGTGTACGGCGGGAAAAATTGTCACGCTATTATCCGAGGTGGAGGGCAGCGGCAAATTTATTGAATGTGGTTACGTCGTTTACTCGCCCCAAGCTAAAGAGCGTCTACTCCATGTCAGCCCCCAAACTAGCAAAACCTTCAACCTCACCAGCGTCGAGGTGGCGAGCGAAATGGCTACGGGGGCCTTGCGAGATAGCACCGCAAATGCCGCAATTGCGACTACCGGAATACTCGGGCCTGACGATGTCGATGGTATCCCGGCAGGCACGATTTGTTTTGCCTGGGCGTCTCAGTCGGGTGATAACTGCTGTGTCTTCAGTCACGAACACAGGTTTTTTGGAGGACGTTGTCAGGTTCAAGCAGAGGCAACGGAGTATGCGTTGAAGTGGCTACCGCATTTTCATCGTCGTGCGCGCGCTGGCGGGAAGGTTGAAGCCTAATGAATGAAGATTCCGATAACGCAGACCTGAGAAGCCGCGAACATCCGATTCGCGAAGACATGACCTATCAACTGAAGGTCTGGCGTTTCGAGCGCGTTGGCTGGTACGTGTTGGTATTAGTAGTTTTGATGGGGTTGATGGGCGTCTTTTCCAGAGGCTTGCTCAGTTCAAGAGATGCCCGCAGTGAGGACGGTAAAGTCAGAGTGGAATATGAAATGTTCCATCGCAATGGTTCGACTAATTCGATGATAATAACGTTGAGTTCAACGCCAGATTCTCAGGCAGAGCTGGAGCTTGCAGGTCAGCTATTAGAAGGCTTCAGCATTGAAACTCTTCAACCCGACCCTTTGCGCTCAAGAAGTTCTTCAAATGGCATCAGGCTCTGGCTACAGACCGACCTCGATGGTCAAGCGACGCTATATATCACCCTGCGAGGGGATGGCCTTGGCTTCTACCGCAGTCATGTCTCTTCACCGGGCACCAATGGCATAAAACTTGTGCAGTTCATTTTCCCCTAGGTGATTTATGGATACGGTTTTGCGTGCTGGTGCGATGTATGTGGCCCTCATGGTGCTCTTCAAGATCGCTGGGCGGCGCTCCTTGGCGGAACTGACTACCTTCGATTTCATTCTGTTACTGATGATCGGTGAGGCGACTCAGCAAGCCCTGCTGGGCGATGATTTTTCGCTCACTAATTCCGTGATCGTCATCGTGACCCTCGTCGCCATCGATGTGGGCCTGTCTCTGCTCAAGCAGCGCTCGCGGTGGATCTCACGGCTGATTGATGGCGAGCCGACCATAATCGTCGAGAACGGAAAACTGCTCCACGAACGCCTTCGTCGTGCGCGATTGTTAGAAGCGGATGTGATGGAGGCTGCACGTTCCAGCCAGGGTATCGAGAAGCTGGAAGAGATCAAGTTCGCAATCCTAGAGCGCAACGGCAAGATTTCAGTCATCGCCCAGAAAGACTGACTCGCGAGAGTCGAAATGTATTGGCGGAATTACTTGAACACCCTTGGATTCGTGGGGCCTAAGCAATATCAATCTGAGGAGGGCTTGGCCATGTCGGAAGCTACCAGCTATTTCGCAATTGCCGTCGCGGTGATCATTTTACTCGTTGATCTGTGGGCCATCGTAAGCGTGTTCCGCAGCGACAAGACGGTTGGAGTCAAAGCCGGCTGGGCTATCGGGCTCATCATCTTCCCAGTCATCGGGTTAATCGTTTGGGGTGTTGCAGGGCCTCGTGGAATCAAAGAAGGCCCCTCGTCGCCTGAACACAGTAAAGGGTAAGCAGCATCCGTTGGTCGCTAGTGCAGAAGGTTTTTGAAATTAACCCAGACGCATTTGTTTCAGATGATTGTGGGTTGGCATTCGGTCTCTTACCGAGTGAACTGCAGCCCTAATTCGCCTGAGGAGAATGTCATGTTCCTACATAACAAACGACTTCAATACACCGTGCGGGTTGCCCAGCCAAACCCTGGGTTAGCAAATTTATTACTGGAGCAGTTTGGGGGAGCTCAGGGCGAGCTCGCAGCCGCCTCACGCTACTTCACACAAGCATTGGCGGAAGATGATCCAGGCAGAAAAGATCTGCTTATGGATATTGCCACCGAGGAGCTCAGTCACCTTGAGATCGTCGGGTCAATCATCGTGATGTTAAACAAGGGTGCTAAAGGACGAATGGCCGAAGGTGTCGAGGAGGAAGGCGAGCTATATCGCGCCATCAACGGCGCCGGCAACGATTCCCACATCACCAGTCTGTTGTACGGCGCCGGTGCTCCGTTGACTAACTCGGCGGGCGTACCTTGGTCAGCGGCTTACGTCGACACCATCGGCGAGCCCACAGCAGACATGCGCTCAAATATCGCCGCTGAGGCGAGAGCGAAAATTGTCTATGAGCGTTTGATGAATGTTACCGACGATCCGGGCGTGAAAGAGGCCTTGGGATTTCTGATGACGCGTGAAATCGCCCACCAGTTATCTTTCGAAAAAGCACTGCACTCCATCCAGCCAAACTTCCCTCAGGGCAAACTGCCGGGCATGCCGGAGTTCACCAACGTCTACTTCAACATGTCACAGGGCGAAGGCAGCACTCGCGGGCCTTGGAACGAAGGCGACGATTGGGACTTCGTGGAAGAACCGGCGCCTGCAGTGGATGGTGGGGACGGCACCGCATCTGTGCAATTGAGCGCTGAGGACGAAGCGCTGCTCATGGACATGAAAGCCAGGACGATGTCCGACCCAGACAGCAATCCGATCACAGGGGCGGACTTAGGGGCGGGGGTACAAGGCGAACCACAACCTTAAAGAAGCAGCCGCACGTCATCTGGCGTGCGGTTTTCCATCTAATTCAGAGGCTCACATCATGGTTTCCAGAAAATCAGCGCGTCGAACTCCAACTGTCCCGGAGATGCTCTTTGCTACCAGTGTCGCTTTTGAACGTGACGCCCAGCGTGTAACCAGGCAGTTCCTACGGTCGCTTTCCGGATCTGCAAAAAAAGCGACTTAAGCAAATAGGAGGTTTCCATGCCCGAGCCTTTGACGTCATCAGGCGCATCACCTCGCGCCTGGTTGGCCCGTTTCTCAGGATCTGGATGGAGCGGGCGCGCCTTCTGGTCAATTCTGATTGGCGTGACATTGTTCTTACTCATTAGCGGGTATGGCGCCTTCGTCGGTGTGAACAAACAAAATCTGCACTTCGCTTTTCTCGGTGGCATGTCAGGTTTCGCTGCGACGGCGATGGGGGCTGTCGTAGCGATTGCGTTACGAGACATCGCCGCCCGCACACAAGACATCATGCTGGGCTTCGCCGCCGGCATGATGATGGCCGCCAGCTCCTTCTCGCTCATTCTCCCGG
Source organism: Pseudomonas sp. AIG (assembly GCF_977020205.1). Lineage (NCBI taxonomy): Bacteria > Pseudomonadati > Pseudomonadota > Gammaproteobacteria > Pseudomonadales > Pseudomonadaceae > Pseudomonas > Pseudomonas sp. AIG. Next base: position 45,326 of record NZ_CDROCK010000042.1, read on the forward strand.
GTATCGAAGCAGCTCAGGCCCTTTGCGGAAACCAATTGCTCGCAGCATGCGTAGTTGTTGCTGGATTGGGATTGGGCGTTGCACTGATGGTTGGCCTTGATCGTTTCGTCCCTCATGAGCACGAGAAAAGCGGGCGCCGGGGGCCGGACGCGCAGCGTATCAATCGTGTTTGGTTGTTCGTCCTGGCAATAACTCTGCATAACCTGCCCGAAGGCATGGCTATTGGTGTGAGCTTCGCCAATGGCGATATGAAGGTCGGACTGCCTCTCACCACTGCCATAGCCATTCAAGACATTCCCGAAGGTCTGGCCGTCGCCTTGGCATTACGCGTGACGGGCATCTCAGCACTGCGCGCGGCGCTGATTGCAGTGGGTTCGGGGCTGATGGAGCCGATTGGCGCCATCGTCGGCTTGGGTATTTCCAGCAGTTTTGCATTGGGCTATCCCATTGCGCTCGGTCTGGCTGCGGGCGCCATGATTTTTGTGGTGTCCCATGAGGTCATTCCCGAGACTCATCGCAACGGTCATGAGACCCCCGCGACTTTGGGACTGATGCTCGGTTTCGGTGTGATGATGTTTCTCGACACTGCTTTGGGTTAGCGACAAACCTTTTGTCCGTCACCCTGAAAATAATCGGAACACGTGTTAAATGACATTGGTCAGTCTTCAGGCACGGCGAGTTTTGCAATGCATGTTGATCCCATGCGGACGCCCATCAGGCGACGCCAATACTGACCAGAAGGAAGTTTGGAAATGGCTAGAAAAACTGTCGAAGACTTGTTTATCCATGAACTCTCTGACGTTTACAGTGCGGAAAAACAAATCACCAAAGCATTGCCGCGCTTAGCGAAAGCCGCGACTAATCCACTGTTGGCAGACGCGTTTACGTCCCACCTGGAGGAGACCCATGGGCAGATTGAGCGCATCGATCAGCTGGTGGAACTCACCGGTCTGAAACTGAAACGTATGAAGTGCGTGGCCATGGAGGGACTTGTCGAAGAGTCGAAGGAGCTATTGGAAGAAATCGACAAAGGAGCTGTGCTCGACGCCGCACTAATCGGTGCGGCTCAAAAAGTGGAGCACTATGAAATCGCTGCCTACGGCACCCTGATTGCGATGGCCAAGCATCTCAAACTAGATGACGCTGCAGCTCTGTTGGCCGCAACACTTGCTGAGGAAAAAGGAGCCGATGAAAAGCTGAGCAAGATTGCAGAGCAGGGCGGTAATCAAGCTGCGACCTTGGAAAAGAAACGTTAAATAAGCAACTTTTGGGTAATCGGTAACTCGGTGACGGTGGGCGTTCCGCCACCGAGTCTTATTCAGTTCCAGACATCTACGCATTACGCATTTGATTGGCGATTCTGTTCCCGTCCAATGTGCTACAGAATACCCAATGAGGCGGTCACCCCCTACGCTTCCGTCCAGACTAATGCTGCCGTCTCACGCCATTTCACCTCTGTCACTCCGAACCGTTCCGCCTGAGGTTTCGACATGACCTTCAATGGCGGTTTTCCAGGTTTAGGAATCGGTACTAAACCGGCGTCGCAACTCGCCCAGTGCCATGCGTCAACATTGCGCATCGTCTTTACGCGGATGACGAATGACTTTGGTTCCCCGTGCAATTTGTACTCGATAACAAAAATATCTGTCTGGCTCATGAGTTCCTCCTTAACGCTCATAGAGAAAGAGTGGTGCTCGCAGAAAAAATTCCAACCAATTCTGAGCGTTACATTGAGCGTGTTTTCGGATCGCTCTCTGTGCCCGAAACCATCCCCTTATTTCTGCGCTTCGGTGAACAGTGCTGTTCTAGAGCGGTCAGAGCGATGCATAGGTCGTTTCAAAAAAATCAATGCAGCGCAGTTATGTAGGTGCAACGTTTCAGCGGGGTAGGCCAGACATGCCTTGTCGAATAATGCTTACGCGAATCTTTGACTACCCCCACATTTGGACAACAATCAATGAACACTCCCCTAGGACGAACACGATGATCTCCGTTCTTGAGCTCCGACACATTATTGAATGCGGCTTCCTGCCGCTATCCTGCTCATGCACGCTGAACGTGGATGGTTCGTTGATGATCAAGGTAACCGAGCCTTCATCAGGGAGTGTTGAGCTGTTAGTCACGGGGGTGTCGACAATGCCGCTGACTTCAAGTCGTGCAATTGCCAACCTGATAGGTGAGCTTCGGGGTGAAATGTCCGCACGGAGAACTAGCTTTAAATCGAACGAACGCAGCGCTGTGGGACATTGAGATGATAAATGTGCGAGGACAAGCGTAATAAACAACCTTTGATGTCAAACTGATATCGGCCATACTATAGCTTCATTTTCATGGAGCCCGTCGTGTGTCCTCCGATAGAACACAGCAACTTGAGCAAGCACTTCTAGCCGTTATAGCGGCAGCCACCAAGATGGGTGTGAGCTGTGATGCTCTTTGTGCAGAGGCGGTTGGCGGCCTGATGGCAGATCGCTACTGGCAGTGGTCGCTCACGGAGCATAAACACGGCGCTGCTGATGAGATTGAGGAAGCACTCACCACGCTTCTAATGAGAGGAGTTACAAAGTCGAACCCGACCTACCTCGCATCTCCGATCCTGTAAATCAGGCTTTGTGAATCGCAATGCCAGGTTGTAATAACGTCGCCATAGCGATCACGAAATCATCCAGCGACCACGGCTTGTGCAGATAGATGCTAGAGGCTGGAACAGCTTCTGGATCTATCAAATATCCAGACGTCAGGATTGCTGCAATTGATGGCCATCGACTACTTACCATCTCGATGAATTCGATCCCCTGGATCTGGCCGGGTACGCCATGGTCTGCGATCACCAAACGACACTGTTCATGAGTTTGAAGCAAATAGGTTAACGCATCATCTGCAGTCTCAAAGGAGATCGCCTTCCCGCCGACCTCCGATACGATTTCTTCCATCAGCGCTCGCAAGGTCGGATCGTCCTCGATGACGATCACCGATCCTTCAATAGGCAAAAAACCTTCCCACTGTACGATCAATCCGAGATCCCTTAGCCGAGCGCACCTGTCGGCGTTTGATGAGTCAGTTTGTGAGTGTATTCGCATTTCAGGATTTTGTGGCCCCTTGCGAATCTATTGATGACCCAGATCACAGATCGTCTTCAGTACCTGAACGAACTGGAGAGTCGAGGCCGACCAGGGTGGAAAAACGCTGCCTTTTTTTTGGATCGCTCCCCCAAATGGAAAAAGGACGAGATTTTTCGGTATAAAACCGAACCATCTCGTCCTTTTCACTTACCGGTAGACTTAGGTAGTCAAGAGTGTTGCGCTGCTATCGCTCTCCGGAATATCGATGTGGCTATCTCCGGGTGTCAGAATGACTTTTCGGCAGTCCTCTTCTTTTTTATCAAAGATTTTATATCCCTCAGCGGCCTGTTCCAGTGACATGCGATGGCTGATGATGACTTCCGGTGAAAGACGACCTGTTTCGATATGGTCGAGGAGCTCAGGTAGGAAGCGATGCACATGAGTCTGACCCATTTTGAAGGTCAGCCCCTTGTCAAATGCGTCTCCGAACAGGAAGCCATGGATGAACCCTGAATAAACGCCAGGAACACTCACAATGCCGCCGCGTCGAACGGCGGCGATGCACTGACGTAAAGCCTTGCCGCTGCTGCCCTCAAGCTTGAGTGTCGCGAGAACGGTTTCCGTCGTACTACCTTTTGCTTCAAACCCCACCGCATCCACGACGCCATCGACACCCCGCATTCCTTTGGTTTGTCGAATAATCGTATCTGCGGGATCGTCGTCTTCATCGAAGTTGATCGGAATTACACCGTATGTTTTCTGCGCGTATGCCAAGCGGTAAGGATGGTGATCGACCATGAAAATTTGGTCGGCACCGAGCATTCTTGCACAGGCCGCACTCAACAACCCTACGGGGCCTGCACCATAGATGGCGATGCTGGAGCCATTACCAATCCCCGCATTCGTTACGGCCTGATAAGCAGTTGGAAGGATGTCTGACAGGAAAAGAACCTTTTCATCCGAGAGCGTCCCCGGCACTTTAAACGGCCCGGTGTTGGCTTTTGGTACGCGCACGTATTCGGCTTGCCCGCCAGGCACCCCGCCGTACATGTGACTGAAGCCGAACAGCGCGGCTCCCGGTGGTATGCCCTTTTTATTTATGATCGCTCCGCGTCCTGTATTTGTTGTTTCGCAGGCCGCGAACAGATCCATTGCGCAGAAGAAACAGCTACCGCAGGCGATTACAAACGGAATTACCACACGGTCGCCGGGTTGCACGGCGGTCACAGCTGAGCCTGCCTCTTCAACGATTCCCATAAACTCATGGCCGAATATATCGCCATGCTCGACAGTTGGAATCTTTCCCCGATAGAGGTGGAGGTCAGATCCGCATATCGCCGTTGCGGTAACCCGAAGAATGATGTCATCACTTTCTTCAATAACCGGATCGGGAACCGTGTCGACTTTGACGCTGTGCGCGCCGTGATAGGTGAGTGCTCTCATGACGTCTTACCTACTTCAGCTGGATGGTAAGTGGGAGAGGAGGATCGGGGAAAGTAAGTTCAGAGCGATACAGACGCAAATGACTAGCGGTCGCCTATACACGCTCGCTTGTAATTTTTTAAACCTAATGGAGCGAAATTAGGTCGACTGCTGGAGTCTGTAACTCAGATAGTCGGAGGTGACGTTAATGATCGGTGTTGTCATACCTGCCCACAATGAAGAGCATCACATCTCTGCGTGTCTAACATCTGTTCTGTCCGCCGCTGCACATCCTGCATTAGCAGGCCAGCGAGTCTGCGTAGTCGTCGTTTTAGACGACTGTGCTGATCAGACTGGACAGATCGTTGCAGCACACGACGTTAGCGGGATCGAGGTTTCCTTTCAGAACGTGGGCAAGGCGAGAGCAACCGGTGCAGATCATCTTCTAGCCGCTGGCGCGGAGTGGCTTTCCTTCACCGATGCTGACACCGTAGTGCCACATGATTGGCTGGCGCGTCAGATTGAGCTCAAGGCTGATGCAGTTTGTGGGACAGTCGAGGTGGATAGCTGGAATATCCATGGAGATTTGGTTCGGTCAAAGTACATGGAGCTTTACCAGTTTATCGAGAATCACCGGCACATCCACGGCGCCAATCTTGGACTGAGTGCCGAGGCCTACCGGAACGCTGGCGGGTTCCAGCATCTTACTGCACACGAAGACGTCCATTTGGTTGCTGACCTGAAGCGGGTTGGTGCTCATATCGTTTGGACAGCCACGAATCCGGTAATAACCAGCGCCCGCAAGGATTACAAATGTCGCGGAGGGTTTGGAGAGTATCTGGTCAATCTGGGTGCCTCACTGGGATTGCCTGCGCTTGATCCACAGGTTAGCGCCGGCGTCTCTCTTTGAAAGTGCTGTCGGAAGGAGGTGGCTAGTTGGAGTACATCGATTACCTGCAATGGCCAGCCATGGTAGTGACGGTAGCCTCAGCGTGGTTTATCGGTTCGCAACGAGCGTATAGGCGCATGATCGCCTTTTGGGGATTTATCACCAGTAATGCGCTTTGGGTGATCTGGGGGTTTCACGCCGACGCTTACGCGCTGATCCTGCTCGAATGCATACTTTTGGGGATGAATGCCCGAGGCTTCAGGAAGAACCTCAATGCTTCCGAGTCATCAACCTAAGACATGTAGCTCGAATGACTTTGACCCTACGTAGCCCTAAGCGATTACGGATTAGTGTACTGAGAGATCATTGTTCACGCAGGAACTCGATTATTTCTCTCGCGAGCTCGTCGGGCACTTCCTCCGCCATGTGATGCCCACAGTCGAGCCCACGACCACGTTGTCGTGTTGTCCACGGTTCCCACACGCCTAAAACATCGCCGTACAGAAGCTCAAGATCATCACGTAGCGACCATAAAATCATTGTCGGGCACTCGACCTTGCGGCTCTCGCGGCGGTCGACTTCATCGTGAATACGGTCGATTCCAAGGCCTGCTCGATAATCTTCGACCATGCCATGAACGGTTGCTGGATCATGGATAGCTGCTTGATAGTCTCTGTAGGCGTCTGCACCCATCGCCTCGGCTGTGCCGCCGTACCATCGATCAGGGTCGGCCAGGATTGCCTGCTCCGGTTTTTCGAGTTGCCCGAAGAAGAACCAATGCCACCATTTCGTCGCGAACTGGGCGTTACAGCGCTCGAGAGCTTCAAGTATCGGTACACCGTCCAATATGCCTAGATGTGTGACGGCCTCGGGATGATCCATAGCCATGCGAAAGGCAGTGTAACTACCTCGATCATGGCCAATCACGGCGAACCGCTGATAACCCAGATGTCGCATTAGGGCGATGCAATCCCGGGCCTTAGCGCGCTTGGAGGAGCCTGCATGATCGGATGTATCCTCAGGCTTTGATGACTGGCCAAAGCCTCTTAGATCAGGGCAGACAACATAATGATTTTTTGCCAAGAGTGGAGCAACGCGATGCCAGGTCGCATGAGTCCTAGGATGCCCATGGAGTAATAAGACGGGAGAGCCGCTGCCACCATGCCTGACTCTGAGGGTTGCCTCTGGGAGTTTTACGATATCGAGCGAAAAGTTATCGAACATTCCAATGTCCTTGGCGGTGTCCACTGCTCTTCGATTAGCAATGACCCTGCTGGCTGACTATGTTTCATTGGGGCTTGAGTTTTTCTTGAGCCCTCGAAGGTTCATCAGGAAAAGACAAACCTGTAATACGATCAATGCATACGCGCCTGCGTAAAATCCCCAAATCACCCACAAAACGTTGCTCACACTGAAGCATACAAATCCGATCATCCGCCGTCCTGGCCGCTGCGATCCGATTAGCCATGCGGCGAGAACGGTAACAACCATCGCTGGCCATTGAATCCAATCCAGATAAGCCAAGTCATTCCCCCCTTTCAGTTCAGCGCAGTAAATCTCTTTACCAATGGCACCCTATTCAATCGAGCTTTTGATGGTTGGATGAGGTTTTCGATTTGCCGAGAATGTAGCAAGGATGAAGCTGACCATTGGGATGGGTTGTGACGACCACAGATATCAATGACCAGCCCTCGTGAAGCTTAAGGTTTGCTTCGTTGGCTGACAGCGCTTCCATGACTTGGATTGTGTCGGAAATATGCATTTCGTCTTTCTCAAATCGTAAGGTTCAACCATTAGGCGTCGAGCATGAATAAGGGTTCCTTTGTCGCTGCCTCGCTCAGCTGGATAATTCGCGATAGCGCCTGGTCTACATTGAGACCATCGCTTGAAGGGTGAACCAGTGAGCAAAATCATCAGCGCACATGACTTACAAATCGACCTTCAAGATGCGAACGAAGCTGGGTTATTCAAATGGCTGCTTGCCAGTTTCCTGATGGGCAAGCGAATCCAGGGGCCAATTGCCGCCAAGGCCTATCAAGTGATCGTGAAGAAACACCATCGGGATACGCCGCACAGATTGGCGAGCTGCACTCACCGCCAGTTGGTAATGATGCTTGGTGAGGCTCACTACGTGCGTTACGACGAGACCACCGCGTCGCGGTTATTGGCATTAGCTAACAAGATAAATGCTGAATATCACGGCAAGATTAGCAACATCGTCGCGGCAAGCGCAGATCGGAAGGCCTTCGAAAAACGGCTATCTGAATTTGAAGGGATAGGGCCGAAAACCATCGAGATTTTTATGAGGGAAGCGGCTGCGGTGCTCTTCGGAGCTTCCTCCTAGGTCTCACCACTACTGCCTCCCAATTGCGTGCAGCAAGGAGAAATCATGGCAACGCACAGGCTAATAGCGAAGGGCTTGCAGTTGAACGTTTCGATCTGCGGTGAAGGCTCGCCGCTGCTTTTGCTCAATGGTTTAGGTGGCTTGATTCGTACCTTCGATCCGTTGCGCGATGAACTGGAAGACTTCACGACCATCACGCTGGACGTGCCAGGGGTCGGCAAGTCGCAAATGCCCCGTTGGCCCATTCGCCTGCCAAGCCATGCCGACGTGATTGCAGAGATGCTCCAGCAATTGGGAATCGACCAGGTGGATGTGTTCGGGGTGAGTTGGGGAGGTGCACTGGCCCAAGAATTCGCTCTTCGTTACCCGAACATGGTACGCAGGCTGATCCTCGCGGCGACCTCTCCCGGCCCAGTGCTGTTGATGAAGCCCGCTGACGTTATGGATTTTTTCCGCAAGAGTAAAAACGCCAAAGTGCGCAAGCAAGATAGCTCCCGCAATTCAATTCACACGCTGCTGCGGTTCGGTGTGATGAAAGGCATGCTCTCTGTTAATCCGCGAGCCTACTATTTCCAGCTCGCAGCCTTGATCGGATGGACAAGCCTGCTTCGGTTGTCCCGGCTTCCTCAACGCACGCTGGTTCTTACCGGCGACCGCGATCCGTTAATACAGGCATACAACGCCCATATCCTGCGCCGCACGATTCGACGTTCAGAACTTCGCATTCTGAAGGGCGAGGGGCACTTCTTTGTGGTGACCAGCGCTAGACGAACTGCCGTCTTAATCCGCGAATTTCTTAGCCGGCAGTATGAGGATGAAGAGATGGCACCGAGGGTCGCAAACCGAAACGCCAAGGCTAGCCTGGAGCGCACCTAGGTCGGTTAATCCACTCTTTGAAGTCGTTGTTAGGGGGGCACACGAGTCGTAGGCAGCATTGGTTTCTTCGCCAATCCTTTCAAACTCTCCAGATCGACGATGGTCAACCTTGTAGCTGTAGTTGATTAATCATGTCGAGGTGATCCATGGATAACTACCACATCACAAAAAAAGAAAACGCTTGGGAGCTTGTCAAAGAGGGCGCGCAACGTGCTTCCAAAACCGCCTCTACGAAAGCGGAAATCACTGAAATAGCCAGCGAATTTCTGCAAGGCAAAACGGCATCTTTGAAAATCCACAAAGAGGACGGGACGATTCAAGAGGAGCGTACCTTTCCTCGCGTCGCTGACCCTAGGAAAACAAAAGGCTGAGTCGAATCCAAAATAATGGGCGGCTGCGAGGAGACTTTCGATCCTTATCAAGGAAGTCGGTTTTATCAGGAATTCGCTTTCCGTTCCCGCCTGCGCATGTCTAATCACAGGAACTCTTTAATGGTAATCGCATGTCTAGGATGGGGATCCCTGATTTGGAAACCTGGAGCATTACCGCTCGCAAGCAAATGGTTTTTGGATGGGCCCGATTTGCCCATCGAATTTGCGCGAGTCGGTGATGGGGGCGAGCTCGCAACGGCGATCTGCGCGAATGCGCATCTGTGCACCGTTCTCTGGGCAGTGTTGAATGTGAAAAACCTGGAAGAGGCATGCGAGGCCCTGCGTGCCCGAGAGCAAATTCCAGAGGACAGGGAAGATGGAATCGGTGTTTTTACTACCAGTAGCTCCCCAGTGGGAGTGATCGCCGAATGGGCACTCTTTCACCAATTGGACGCAGTTATCTGGACTGCGCTGCCGCCCAGATTCGAAGACATTGAAGGTTTGATCCCTACTGTTGATGACGCTGTTTCATATCTAGCTGGCTTGAGTGCAGATGCGCAGGAGCACGCGCGGGACTACGTTAGGCAGGTGCCGGCTCAGATCGATACGTCCTATCGAAGGGAGATCAATTCAAAGCTTGGGTGGCATCAATGAGTACACAGAGCCAAGCTCAAATCGGCGCCATCTTTGATCAGTTGTTGGCTCTGCGAGAGAGCGTCAACCGTCTCCAGCAGATGGAGGATGAAAGAGTAGGTGCGCTTCGCGGCCATCAGACCGTAGATGTGGACGGCGCTTTCCTATTGGTTTTTCAGAAGCTTCAAGACAACATCGCCAATATGGAGGAGGCTTTGGCCACCATTGCGGAAGCCACAGGCGATGCGCCGAAGTTCTAGCGGATCGTCATTGAAGCAAAATTACACGCCATAACGCTTGTTGCCACCTGAAGTAATGCAGTACCGACCGCCTCTTGGCCCGATGCAAACGTTGCCCGAGGAACAAGGGCAGGAGGATCCGTATTCCGGAGTCTGTTGGCGAGCAGGCTTTACTGGCTGAGTCACTGGTTTGGGTCTTGAAACAACGTAGCAGCCCGACCCGTTGCACAGGCTTTTGGACGAAAGCCATTTCGGTGGTTGACCATCAATACTGATGCGCGCCCATTCGTTGCGCATCTCGAAGACCTGAACCTTTTCCCCACGCTTCAGCTTCGAGACGACCTTACCGCCTGGTTGATTCCGGACATTGAGATTATCAGCACTTACAAAATGCTCAGTCGCAGAGACAGGGGCCGGCGCTGAGGATGGAGTCTGCGAAATCGACTCTAGCGTACTTGGCGTGCTTAAGGCGCTTGGTTGTACTGGGGCAGGAGGAGTGTCTTTCTTCCCCATTGCCCACAGGACGGCAAAAACAATCAGGAGCGGGACTAACCATGACTGGGACTTCTTGCGCATATCCATTGCTCTCATTCAGTACGTATTACAACCGCTGTCTTCCTGACCAACCTGACGTCATCATCTACTGCGAGCTTAGCCAAGCTTCCACTTTTTGCAGCCTGTTCAATTCCGAAAGCTTGGGCTTGCCAAGATCCAGTACCCCAAGCAGCCGCTGCGCAGCCTCAGGGGAAGGAAACCATTCGGCGACCTCCACGTTGCAGTGCCTTGAATGACTGATCGCCCATTTCACGATCATGCCTGCTGCAGCTCTATAGTGGTCAGCCATGAAGAGCTTTCTGTCCTTTACGGGCCAGCCACGCTTCCTGAGCTCCTCGGTCACGTCAGTGATGCCCGTGCCGCCAAAAAACGCATTGGTGTCTGGATAGTGAATCCCTGCAAGCGACACTTTAGCGACGCCCGAATCTCGGTCGAAGTAAGACAGGAAATGCCAACCACCAGTGATACACCCTGGGAGGGGGAAATTGATTGCGGCCTTGCCAGTTATGTAGTGCCGGCGAGAAACGCGTTTGAGATCAAAATCGAAGTGCGGTTGCGTCTTCGAAGCGCCATACCGGTCTCCCGCATTGGCCACGTCTATGATGAGCTCAGCAACATACCAAGGTTCAAAGGGCAAGGTGTCACAGCTCAGAAGATATCGCAGCAAGCGCCCCCCGCGACAGCACATTGCTAGAGATTGGGATAGTCTGCTCAAGATCACTTAAGCGGCAGCCAGTTCATCAAAGATTGCGCCACAAAGCCGCTACCGCGATCCCTGCTGCGATAGCTGGAAGAGGCTTTTTGATCGCCAGCATCAAGACACCAGTTGTGAATAATGCAAGGCGGGCACCGTTGTCGCCAGTCACAGCCAAGGGGGCAAGTACGGCTATCAATACTGAGCCTGACATGGCGCTGATAAATTGCTGCACACGATAGTTTATGGGCACGAAGGACATGACGAAAACGCCTCCCCATCGCGTCGCAAGCGTCACTACAGCCATAATCAGAATCAGGGAAATTGTTCCAAAGCCTGCGGTATCAATGCTCATCTTTCTTTTCCATCCAAAAGGCTCCCAATAGACCGCCCGCAAGCGCACCTACAACAACATGACTGTTTTTGGGTAGATACCAGTATGCAAGCAGCGCTGCAGCTGCAGCCACAATCCAAATGATCGTCATGCGCGAACTTTTCTTCCCCCCAATAGCCATGGCGAGCAAGAAACAACCCATCACCATATCGAGGCCAAGGCTTACGGGATTTTTGATTGCGCTTCCAAGGTATATGCCCAGCCAAGTCCCTATCGTCCACGACGCCCATAAGGCAATCCCGCCGCCAAGTAGTACGCCAAAGCCGGGCTTTCGACTGTTGAACGCCTGCATCGCCATTGCCCAGTTGGCGTCTGATACCACCAGCATTACCCCATATCGTTTGGCCAACGGAAGCTCCCGTAGCCACGGGTACAAGGTTGCACCCATCAAAAGATGCCGGGCATTGATTGCAAAGACAGTGATCATCAGGGGGAGCACCGGGACGTGCGTGCCCCATAGATCGAGGGCTGCAAATTGTGCGGCGCCTGCAAACACAAGAAGACTCATGAGCACGGTCGACGTCTCACTCAGTCCTGCCTGAGCAGCTGCAAGCCCAAATGCACCTCCAAAAACCGCTACAAACAGCGAAATAGGTAACAAGTTCTTGAAGCCGGCCCAGGCCTCAATAACCGTTAAACCAGATATAGAGTTTTCAGCGGATGACAAATGCGTTTCCTCCTAGCGCGGTAAATAGGGATGTGGCATGCAGGGCAGATAAGCCGTAGCCGTGCTCTGTTAAACAGCATCAGACCACTATCCCTGAGACACCGACTTTCGGAAAGCGCATAATAGTTGTAGATAGTATCCGTTAATCGAATGATGCAATTTCTAATGAATACCCAAGACCTCCAAATAGACTGGCTCAAATGCTTTGTAGCGGTCGTCGACACAGGATCACTGTCCAGTGCGGCGCCTGAAGTGTTTCGCTCCCAATCGGCGGTGAGCATGCAGCTCAAAAAACTCGAAGCTGCGGTGGGGCGGCGCTTGCTCGTCCGTGACGCACGACATCATCAATTAACAGCTGATGGTCAATTACTCCTCGGATATGCCAGGCGTATATTGGATTTGCACGGGGATGCGCAAGCGGCCTTTAGCGGGGCCGAGCTGACGGGCCGCATACGATTAGGTGTTCCGGATGATTACGCGGCCAAGTATCTGACTCCGGTGCTCAAGCGCTTCGCCCCACGCCATGGCTCAGTCGAGATCGACCTTAACTGTGAGCAGTCAACCTCGCTGATACCTCGTGTCGAAAAAGGCGACCTCGACTTGGCGTTAATATCGCGAGACCACTCTAGGCGGGGCACCCTGTTGTTTCATGAGCCAATGGTCTGGGTTGGATCGGCCCAGTTTGACCTCTGGAGGCGCGACCCGCTTCCCATCGCAACATACGAGGAGGCTAGCCTCGCCAGGCGCTGCGCAATTGACTCGTTAGCCCTCCAGGGCCGAAGCTTTAAAGTGGTCTATCACAGTTCAAGCCTAGCGGGTCAGATCGCAGCAGTTGAGAGCGGCCTAGCGGTTGCCGTCCTGACTCGGTGCAGTGTTCCCGAACACTTGGAGATTCTTGACGGAGAGCATGGACTTGGCCCGCTTAGGCCAATGGAGGTTTCGGTTTATCGAAGCCGTGCATCCGCGAGATCTAAGTCGGTAGATAGCTTGCATAGTTTGTTGATCAAGACCCTCCGAATATCGGCTTGAGCTTTCAATTGCTTATCTGCGATGGTCAGAGAATGGCGGTATCGGCCTGCCGAAAGCAGCCTTGATCACGGAGGTCGCAATGACTTTCAGTGTGGTGGTTATCTACATTCGTTAAAGAAAAACCAGTGGCTGCAATCGCGATTGGCGCAGTTGCTCTGTTGGTTCTAGGCCGCCTTTTTCGTCGCTGAGTAAATAGGAAGGGACGTTCCGGCAGGGGCCTTCCCTTTCGTGTTTATCTTTCCCCGCATACCCTAGGACTGCTCATCATGAGCTTCGGGCGCGCGGGCAGCGATGAGCAACTCATTCCCTTCATCGCCCGGTATCCTAATGCTGATAAAGCCAGTGGGCCCAAAACGCTTTTAGCAGATTGAAGTACGGGCAGTAGCAAGCGGAGCGCGCAGGCGGGAGGATGAAAGCCCGCAGGGCCAAGACTCGGCAACGGCGAGGCTTGGTTCACGACAGCCGTCCTCGCAGAGGCCCGCTCGACCCTGGCTTCCCTAGAGCTCCTTCAGGAGACGCTCAAGCGTCTGATGCTCCCAAGTGCTGAGCAGTGTTATGGGGTCTGTGCCAAAGCGATCTCCAGAATCAAACGACCAGCACCTCCCATCAAGGCTAATGCATTCCTTACAGTGGTCGAGCGTGTCACAGTTGTTGTAGACCGATATATGCCAACCCTCGACGTTGACCACCAAATGCCCCACGTAAACCTCGTCCCAGGACGCCTGGCCTACCTTTGTCATCGTCCGTCGTTCGAAGGTGACCTCTCGCAATACCTGGCATACCTCTCGCGCCAAGAGCTCACCGGCAGTATTACCGCTAACGCTGCCCACTTGGAGGGAATCAGCCGCTGCTCTGGCCTGTTTCAGCCTTTCCTCCGCGTACATAGCCGTATCAGGATCTGGCGTTGGATAGCCTGCTGCCGAAAGAGCCTCCGCGCGCTCTTCAATGAGCACGCGCTCAGGATCACGAGCGACTTAATAGGCTCTGCCTGGTACTCGCCAAGTTGCATCCATTCGTGATTCCTTAGGGGCTGACCGGCTCACTTTCCAACCGGCTTCATCGGGATCTTTCGAAAGCAGGCACTCACCACAATTGGAAACGTGGTTCACGATCTCATACTCACGCCAGTCCGCCATAGCTCCGACATCAATGCCGAGCGGCTTGTGCTCAATTAGCCAGGCTACAGCGTTGATAAGCTGACCATGCGAAAACGCTACGATGTCTTGTGCTGGATGTTCAGCAAGGCGTTCTAGGAACGATTGAGCTCTAGCTATGAAATCTAGAAATGACTCAGCGCCTTCACCATCCGTGAACCCAGGATCTGCTTTGTTCCAAAATGCAGCCACCCACTCGCGTCTGTTAGCGACGGTTGTGTTCGTGCACCGCGCAGGGGCAAGGTAAGTGAATTCTTGGATGGGCCAAGTTTCAAAAGGGATATGAGGAAAAACCGCTGCGGTCGCCATAGCGGTTGAATGCGCTCGGGTGAAAGGCGAGGCAACGATCAGAGCCGGAGGATGGTTGAACGACAGAGCCACCAGGTGCGCTTGCTCGAATCCTTTCAGAGTCAGAGGAATGGTCGAGTGATCTAAAGTGGCTTGGCCCGCGTTCGCAGCGCTCTCTCCATGTCGTATTAGTCTCACATGCTTCATTTACGAAATACTCGCACAGAGTCGGCCATCATTTCTCTTAGATCCCCAAGGTTCCTTCCTCAATGGCCATCTATCAAGTGACCAAACCCGTATTGTCCACCCCGCGACTGCACCTTCCAACAGAAATATGGACAGACAGGATGACTACACTCCATTGCGCAGTGCTGAAGGTATCCCTGGAGTTTCTACCGTTGATGGAAATTACGAGAGCAAGCGGAGCGCGCAGGCCAGTAAGGCCGGAGGCGCGAGGATGGAAGCCCAGAGGGCCATGACTTGGCGTCAGTCATGGCATGGTTTACGACAGCCGACCCGATAGGGCGCGCCATAAACCGCGATTTGCTCAGACTGCAGGATTGCTGATGTTCTGCAGACTTATGTATTCCAATATTTTTGGACTGTGCTTCTGGCAACGCCGAGCTTTTCGGCGATTGTTTTCCTGTCGAAACCTTGCGCTTTCAAGGCTCGAATGTATTCCGCATTAAGCGGTTGCTTAGGCTTTCCCTGGGAGCGCTTGATCAGCTTTCCATCACAGAATTGCTCCTCTACTAACTGCCACCCTCCGGACATCTCGAATTCCCTGATTCGCAAGGCAGTACGTTGCAAAGCTTCTGAAGGAAGTTCTTCACCATGCGCAGCAATGACGAGAGTAACCATAGTCAAAAGGTCGAGGCCTAGATAGTCAGCGATCTCGTCCAGCTTCTCCAGCGTCGGCGTCGTCCTGGCCTGCTCAAGCTTCCCTAAATTCGTTCTGT
>NZ_CDROCK010000043.1:0-59268 GCF_977020205.1 Pseudomonas sp. AIG
CGCGCCGGCACCCTGACGGCCTTCGAAATTGCGGTTGGTGCTGGACGCGCAGCGGTCGCCGGGCGCGAGGACGTCGTCGTTCATCGCCAGGCACATCGAGCAGCCGGACTGACGCCATTCGAAACCGGCGTCGATAAAAATCTGCGCCAGCCCTTCCGCTTCGGCCTGCGCGCGCACTTCGCTGGAACCCGGGACGATCATCGCCCGCACATGCCCGGCCACTTGCTGACCGCGCACGACGCTGGCGGCATCGCGCAGGTCTTCGATCCGCGCATTGGTGCACGAGCCGATAAAGGCGTGGCTGATGACGATATCGCTGAGCGCCATGCCCGCTTCCAGGCCCATGTAATTGAGGGCACGGCGCATGTCCTGACGCAGGATCGGATCGCTGATCGCTTGCGGATCCGGCACCCGCGCGCCGATCGCGGCGGCCTGATCGGGGCTGGTGCCCCAGGTGACCATCGGTTCCAGCACGCTGGCATCCAGATGAATCTCGCGGTCAAACACCGCCTCGGGATCCGTACACAGTTCACGCCATTTCTTCAGGCCTTGTTCCCATCGCTCACCTTGCGGCGCACGCGGCTTCCCCTTGAGATAGGCGAAGACCTTTTCATCCGGGGCCATGAATGCGCCCCGCGCGCCTGCCTCGACCGCCATGTTGCAGATGGTCATGCGCGCTTCAACGCTGAGGGCAGCGATGGTCGAGCCGCAGAATTCGATGGCGTAACCGCTGGCCCCGGAGGCGCCGATACGACCGATCAGGGCCATGATCACGTCTTTGGAAGTCAAACCTGGCGGCAGGTCGCCATCGACGGTCACGCGCAGGCTTTTCAGACGTTTGTAGACCAGCGTCTGTGAGGCCAGCAGATGCTCGATCTCGGAGGTGCCGATGCCGAACCCGAAGGCGCCAAGTGCGCCATAGGTGGTGGTATGGCTGTCGCCAGCGGCGATGACCATGCCGGGCAGAATAAAGCCCTGTTCGGGGGCGATCACATGTTCGATGCCCTGACGTTTGTCGAGAATGTCCAGCAATTCGATGCCGAAATCGCGGCAGTTCTCCGCCAGATAAGACACCTGGCGGGCGCCGCCCGCATCCGGCATTGCCGCGACGCGCATCGGCGCGGTCGGGTTGACGTGATCGACCACTGCCAGCGCCGTGCCCGGCCGCCAGACGTCGCGCCCGGCAGCGCGCAACCCGCTGAAGGCCTGCGGGCTGGTGTATTCGTTGATCACCTGACGATCGATGTACAACAGGACATGGCCCTGATCGTCGAGGCGACACACCGTGTGCGCATCGATGTGTTTGTCGTAGAGGGTTCTGGCGGTCATCAAGGCGCTCACTCAGGGAAATCAGGTGATTCCCATCATAGGGAGCGCGGACTGGCCATCAATTGCCAGACAGTGATGGCGTGGATCATGAATCGTGTTTGATCGGCCGATCAGCGCAACCCTGTGGGAGCGAGCTTGCTCGCGAAAGCGGTGGATCAGGCAACGGATGAAGTGACTGACCCAGCGCCTTCGCGAGCAAGCTCGCTCCCACAAGGGGATTTGTGGTGATCGGGGAATTGGGAAACATTTGCTTTCATATCACCTTTCGGGATTTTCCTCGCTCATCCGTCCTATAGAGATGCAGGCCGTTCGCGTAGGCAAAAGCCACGTCCGGCCTTTCGGGGACTCCCGTGCTGCGAAGCCCGTAGCTACGCGCCCTTTCACCGCTATCAAGACGCGCAATCATGTCGAAGAAATCCCGCTCCAAACTGTGGTTCCTCGTTCATAGCTGGCTGGCGTTACCGATCTGGTTTTTTGTCCTGATCGTCTGTGTCACCGGCACCTTGGCGGTGGTCAGTCAGGAAATCGTCTGGCTGGCCAACCCGCAGATGCGCGCCAGCCAGCCATCGGATGACGCGCCGCGACTCGGTTATGACCAGATCATCGCGGCGATCAAATCTTCCGAGCCGCAGGCGCTGGTCCAGCGCATCAGCCGTCCGGACGAATCGCATTTCGCGCTGGAAGTGACCCTCAGCTATCCCGACGGGCGCTCGCTGGTGACCTACGTCAACCCGTACACAGGAGTGATTCAGGGCACGGCACCGGAATTCAATTTCCGCGGTTTTACCCGCGCACTGCATGGCTGGTGGCTGGTGCCGTTCACCAACGGTTACAGCTGGGGCTGGTACCTGGTGTCGGCGCTGAGCCTGCCGATGCTGGCTTCGCTGATTACCGGGCTGGTCGTCTACAAGCGTTTCTGGAAGGGGTTTTTCAGCCCGACCCTGCGTTTGCGTCACGGTGCGCGAATTTTCTGGGGCGATTTCCATCGCCTGAGCGGTATCTGGTCGATCTGGTTCATCGCAGTGATCTCGATCACCAGCACCTGGTTTCTGATTGAAGCCACACTGTCCGATTATCAGATTTCCATTTCCAGCGAGAAGATTCTTCCGGCGCTGGCGCGCGACAGTGTGCCGTTATCCGCAGATGGCCAACCGCCCGCGCAGATCAGCCTTGATCGCGCCATCGAAATTGCCCAACAGAAGATTCCCGGGCTTGAAGCCAGCGTCATCAGCATGCCGTTCAACGCCTACAGCCACCTCGATATCCGTGGCCGCGGCTGGTACCCACTGATGTTCCAGAACGCGTCGCTCAATCCATACAGTGGCGATCTGGAATCTTCGCGCGTGCTCTCCGACCGCACCTCGCTGGAATTTGTCACCGAGTCCATGCGGCCGCTGCATACCGGAGACTTTGGCGGGTTGTGGATCAAAATGATCTGGTTCTTCTTCGGCCTGTTGCTCAGCATGATGGTGCTCAGTGGCTTGTTGATCTGGACCAAACGCACTGCCCTGGCCACCGCCAACGCGCTCAAGCGCGAAAACAAGAAGCAACGCGTCAATGCGCAACCGCTGATCAACCGTGAACCGTCGGAGGTCAACCTGTGAGCAAAGTCACCACCGCCGCTCAACCTTCACGACTGAGCCTGTTCTGGCATAAATGGCGCTTTCACATCAACGTTCTATTGCTGCTGATCCCGCTGGGGTTCATGCCCAAATACTTCTCCGACGCGGCGCTGTTTCGCGGCGACGCCGGCCTGGGCGAACGGGAAATCGGTGAAATACAGGTCGGTCCGTGGAGCCTGCGTCTGGCCGAGTTGCGCATTGAGGCGCCACGTTCCGACGGTCCCGGCAGCTACTTGAAAGCCTTCAGCGCCGCGCTGTGCACGGCCTGCGTCGAGCCGGTCAAGGCAACTTACCTGCGTATCGGCAAACCGCGCAGCCTGCGCGCCGCCGGGGTGATTTTCTTCGGCACGCCTTACCGCATGGGCACGCAACTGCCGGTCCCGGTAAAAACCCCAGCCGACGCCGAACTGTGGATCACCATGGAAGGCTGGGACGGCAGCATGCATCAAGCCTCTATTCCCCTGAGTCAGGCTTCCCCCGCCACCATCGCCTGGCTGAACAAACAAGGAGCCAAACCATGACCCGCTCTCACCGCCCTTTGCGCCGGCACCTGAGTGCTGCGCTGCTGGTGCTGGGCGCCGGCTTCAGCGCCAGCGCCCTCGCCCACAACCCGATGTGCGAATGCACAGCCATCGATGCCGAGCAGATCAAATGCACCGGTGGCTTTTCCGACGGCAGCGGTGCGCCGGGGGTGACCCTCGATGTGATCGGCTACGACGAAACCATTCTGCTGCCGGGCAAGCTTGGCGGCGACTCGACCCTGACGTTCAAGAAACCCGGCGCCGAGTTCTACGTGCTGTTCGACGCAGGCCCAGGCCACGTTGTCGAAATCGACCAAGCCGATATCGAGGCCCCATGACCACGCCAACTACGCAAATCGTGCGCCCGGCCGGTGCCGGGCATGAAACCCTCAATGTGCTGCTGTTGTGCCTGTTGATTCTGGCGGTCGCCGGTTCAGTCGTCGCGTGGCGCGGGGTTTCCCATGAGCCGGAGCCGGTGACTACCCATCAGCTTGACGCGCGCCGTGACCTCAGTGCTTCGGAGCAAGGCATCTACGCCGACTTGCGAGTGACCCTCGACGAAATCCGCTTGCTGCGCGAAGAACAACAAGCCCTGCCGACACCGCAGAATCTGGCCGACGAAGGCTTCGCGCCGTTTGCCCAGGATGCGAGTTCGGTCAGCCGGGGTGGTCATGCCTGGCAACTGCTGGCGGGCACCGCGTATTTCGGTCAAAGCCAAAACCCGGCCGTCGCCGGTTCCTTCGTGATGCTGTTGAGTCGCGATGACAAGGCTGCGCCGGACATCTGGCTCAACCGCGATGCCGGTCTGCAAGTGCCGACCGAATTGACCGATGCCGCCCTGTCCGCCGCCGGCTGGAAACAAATCGTCGCGCAATACGATGCCGGGGTTACCCGCGAACATCGCCATTGATTCCTCGTCCTCCTCCGAGAGAAGACCGCTTGCCCATGTCTATTTCATCGCCTCGCCGTCCGTTATTGCGTCTGTTTTTAATCGGCCTTTGCGCCGCGCTGCTGAGCCCCCTGGCCAGCGCCGAGCCGGCGAAACGCCTGCGCATCGGCATCACCCTGCACCCTTATTACAGCTATGTGGCGAACATCGTCGGTGACAAGGCTGAAGTGGTGCCGCTGATCCCGGCCGGTTTTAACCCGCACGCCTATGAGCCACGGGCCGAGGACATCAAACGCATCAGTGGGCTGGACGTGATCGTGCTCAACGGTGTCGGCCACGACGACTTCGCCGACCGCATGATCGCCGCCAGCGAAACGCCGAAGATCAAAACCATCGAAGCCAATGAAAACGTACCGCTGCTGGCCGCCACCGGCGTCGCCGCACGCGGCGCCGGTAAAGTGGTGAACCCGCATACGTTCCTGTCGATCAGCGCCTCCATCGCCCAGGTCAACAACATCGCCCGCGAACTGGGCAAGCTCGATCCGGACAACGCCAAGACTTACACGCAGAACGCCCGCGCCTACGGTAAACGCCTGCGGCAGATGCGTGCCGACGCGCTGGCCAAACTGACCCAGGCGCCGAACGCCGAACTGCGCGTGGCCACGGTGCACGCGGCTTACGACTATCTGCTGCGTGAGTTCGGCCTGGAAGTGACCGCCGTGGTCGAACCGGCCCACGGTATCGAGCCGAGCCCAAGTCAGTTGAAGAAGACCATCGATCAATTACGCGAGCTCGACGTGAAAGTAATCTTCTCCGAGATGGATTTCCCGTCCACTTACGTCGAAACGATTCAGCGTGAATCCGGCGTGAAGCTGTACCCGCTGTCACACATTTCCTACGGCGAGTACACCGCCGACAAGTACGAAAAAGAAATGACCGGCAACCTCAACACCGTGGTGCGGGCGATTCAGGAGTCTGGCGCATGACTTCCAGAGAAAACCTGATTGCCGACAACACCGAAAACCCTATGGGAGCGAGCCTGCTCGCGAAGGCGCCGGATCAGCCAACATCTGTATTGAATGACACACCGCATTCGCGAGCAGGTCGAATCGTCGCACCGTCGCTCCCACAAGGATTGGGGCCGACTTTGGATTTTGCGGAAGTATCTCTGACGCTGGGCCGCACGAAGATTTTGGATAACGTCACCTTCCAGGTGCAGCCCGGCAGCGTGCATGCGCTGGTCGGCCCCAACGGTGGTGGCAAGAGTTCACTGATCAAAACCTTGCTCGGGCAAATGCCGCATCAGGGCCAGCTCAGCCTGCACTGGCCCGGCGAGCCCGGCACCATCGGTTATGTACCGCAAGCGCTGGAGTTCGATCGCGGTCTGCCGATGACCGTCGACGATTTCATGGCCGCCATGTGTCAGCGACGCCCGGCGTTTCTCGGTTTGAGCAAGCGTTACGCCGGTGCCATTGGCGATGCGCTGGAACGCGTCGGCATGCAGGACAAACGCAAACGGCGCATGGGCGCGTTGTCCGGGGGGGAGCGGCAGCGGGTCCTGCTCGCGCAAGGTCTGATTCCGACACCGCAATTGCTGGTGCTGGATGAGCCGATGTCGGCCCTCGATGAAGCCGGGATTCAGGTGTTCGAACGCTTGCTCGGCGACTGGCGCGCGGCGGGCATCACGGTGCTGTGGATCGAGCACGATCTGGAGGCGGTCGGGCGCCTGGCCAATCGCGTTACCGGTCTGAACCGTCGCGTGCTGTTCGACGCCACACCACAACAGGCGCTGACCCCGGAACGCCTGCTCACGCTGTTTTCCACCCATCCACGGAGCGCTGCCTGATGAGTTACGAAGCCTTTCGTTTGATGGTGCAAGGCTGGGCCTCGTCCGGTTATCTGCCGGAAGCGCTGGCCTACGGTTTTGTGGTCAATGCATTGCTTGCCGGCTTGTTGATCGGCCCGGTACTCGGTGGCCTCGGCACGTTGGTGGTGGTCAAGCGCTTCGCATTTTTTTCCGAAGCGGTCGGCCACGCAGCATTGACCGGTGTGGCCATCGGCATCCTGCTCGGCGAACCTTACACAGGCCCCTATGGCAGCCTGTTCGGCTACTGCCTGCTGTTCGGCATCCTGCTCAATTACCTGCGCAACCGTACTGGTCTGGCACCGGACACCTTGATCGGCGTGTTCCTCTCGGTGTCGTTGGCACTCGGCGCGAGTCTGCTGTTGATTCTGGCGGGCAAGATCAATGTGCACATTCTCGAAAACGTGTTGTTCGGCTCGGTGCTGACAGTCAACGGCAACGATCTGGCGGTATTGGCCATCGTCGGTTCGCTGGTCATGGCATTGGCGCTACCGCTGTACAACCGCATCATGCTCGCCAGTTTCAATCCGCAACTGGCGGCGGTGCGCGGGGTGGCAGTGAAGACCCTGGATTATCTGTTCGTGATTCTGGTGACGCTGATTACCGTGGCGGCGGTGAAAGTCATCGGCGCGATTCTGGTCGGTGCACTGCTGGTGATTCCCGCAGCGGCGGCGCGTTTGCTCAGCCAGTCGCTCAAAGGCTTCTTCTGGTGCTCGGTGCTGATCGCCACCGTCAGCACACTGTGCGGGATCCTGGCGCCGATCGTGTTCGATCTGCCGATTCCGTCCGGTGCCGCGATCATTCTGGTCGCCGGCATTGCCTTCGCCCTCGCCGCCATTGCGCGCGGGGTTGTCCCGAGTCTGAAAGGGAATCTTGGATAAATGACTTGTTCACTGCGAAAACTGACCTTGGCCATGACCCTGTGCGGTGTGGTCTGCACGCCGTTGCTGGCTGCCGAAAACGCCAAACCGCTGCGAGTGCTGGCCTCGTTGCCGATCACGTATGGCTTGGGCGAAGTGCTGCTCAAAGGCACTGACATCAACCTTGAACGTGCGGCGCCGGCGAACCTGCCGGGCAGCCGTCAGACCGCCTATTTCACCGGTCGCGGCGCCCCGGCACTGAGCAAACTGGCCACCGGCGCCGATGCGGTGATTGGCCTGCGCTCGCTGTGGGCCGATGATCCGCTGTACCCGATTGCCCGTCGCAGCAATATCCGCATTGTTGAAGTGGATGCGGCGCGCCCGGTCGACGGCGCCCTGCCCGGCATCGCCGTGCAACCGGATCTGAAGGTCGATGGTTTGAACAGTCAGCCATGGCTGGCGAGCAACAACATGGGGCGCATGGCGGATGTGATGGCAGCGGATCTGGTGCGCCTGGCACCGAGCGCCAAGCCTGCGATCGAGGCGAATCTGGCGACGTTGAAGCAGCGTTTGCTGAAGCTCAGCGCCGACAGCGAGGCACGTCTGGCCAGCGCTGACAATCTGAGCGTGTTGAGTCTGAGCGATCACTTCGGGTATCTGATCGGCAGCCTCAATCTGGAACTGATCGGCAAGGATCCACGGCCTGATGCCGAGTGGACGGCTGAGGATCTGAAAAAACTCACGGCAACGCTCAAGGACAATGATGTCGCGGTGGTGCTGCATCATCGGCAGCCGTCGGAACCGGTGAAAGCGGCGATCACCGAATCGGGTAGTCGTCTGGTGGTGTTGAGTACCGATGCGGCGGATCCGGTGGCGGAGCTGGAAGGCAATGTGGATTTGCTGCTTAAGGGTTTGAGCGGGGCGTAGTTCCAGCCGGACCGCGTTATCGTTCATCGCGAGCAGGCTCGCTCCCACAGGGGGTTGTGCACGACACCGATCCCATGTGGGAGCGAGCTTGCTCGCGAAGAGGCCAACCCGGACTACACAAATCCAGGGCATGAAAAAACCCGCTGACTGTTTCCAGTCCAGCGGGTTTCTTTTTGCCTGACCGCTTACTGCGCGGCAGCCTGCCCTTCCATCTTCTGGCGCAGGCTCAGCGGACGCATGTCAGTCCAGGTTTCTTCAATGTAAGCCAGGCATTCCTTTTTCAGCCCGCTCTTGCCCACGGTGCGCCAGCCTTGCGGCACGGCTTTGTAATCCGGCCAGATCGAGTATTGCTCTTCGTGGTTGACCACGACCTGAAAGAGGATGTCCTCGCGGTCGAATACTGACGTCATGCTGGTTCTCCATCGTTGTAAGGGTTGGCTGCACGAGGGGTGCAGCCGGGTATGTAGAAAGAACGTTCGGCGCGGCGAAAAATTTACAGCGACGCGGTGGCAGCGGCCAAAGCGCGACCGAAGATTTGCGCAACACGGTCGATTTCGGCGGCAGTGATTACCAGCGGCGGCAGGAAACGCACCACCGCGCCATGTCGACCGCCCAGCTCCAGAATCAGCCCACGCTTGAGGCATTCGCGCTGTACCAGCGGCGCCAGTCGCGCAAATGCCGGCGGATGGCCAAGCGCATCCGGTGTGCCATTCGGCTCGACCAGCTCGACGCCGAGCATCAGGCCACGACCACGAATATCACCCAGTTGCGGGAAGTCGCGTTGCAGGATGCGCAGGTGCTCGCTGAGGCGCTCACCCATGGCAGCAGCGTGTTCGCAGACCTTGTGTTCGACCAGATAACGCATCACCGCAGAACCTGCCGCCATGGCCATCTGATTGCCACGGAAGGTGCCGGCATGCGCCCCCGGTTGCCAGGTGTCGAGCCAGTCGCGATAAACCACCACGGCCAACGGCAGGCTACCGCCGATGGCTTTGGACAACACCACCACATCCGGGGTGATGCCGGCGTGTTCGAAGGCAAACATCTTGCCGGTGCGGGCGAAACCGCTCTGGATCTCGTCGACGATCAGCGCCACGCCGGCCTTTTCGGTGATGCGGCGCAAGCCGCGTAGCCACTCGATGTCCGCCGGAATCACGCCGCCCTCGCCCTGCACCGCCTCGACGATCACCGCTGCGGGCAGTTGCACGCCGGCTTCCGGGTCGCTGAGCAGGTTTTCCAGGTAGCTCAGGTTGGCCTTTACGCCCGCCGCGCCACCGAGGCCGAACGGGCAACGGTAGTCATATGGGAACGGCATGAACTGCACGCCACTGCTGAGCAGCGCACCCAGCGGTTTTTTCGGCCCCAGGCTGCCCATCAGGCTCAGCGCGCCCTGGCTCATGCCGTGGTAACCACCGGAGAACGACAGCACGGTGCTGCGCCCGGTCGCCGTGCGCACCAGCTTCAATGCCGCTTCCACGGCATCGGTGCCGGTCGGGCCGCAGAACTGGATTTTCGCTTCAGCCGCGAGGGCGGGAGGCAGCAGGCCAAACAGATCCTGGACGAACTGATCCTTGACCGGCGTGGTCAGGTCGAGGGTGTGCAGCGGCAATTCATCGGCCAGCACTTGCTGGATCGCTTCGATCACCACCGGGTGGTTATGCCCCAGCGCCAGCGTGCCGGCACCTGCGAGGCAGTCGATGAAAGTGCGCCCCTCAACGTCTTCGACATACAGACCTTTGGCACGCTTGAGCGCCAGAGGAATGCGTCGCGGATAGCTGCGGGCGTTGGATTCCTGCCGGGCCTGGCGGGCCAGCAATGGCGATTCGTTGAACTGGTAAAGCGTTTCGGCCGGCGCCGAGGTAACCCGGGCCGACGACTCTTCGATAAGGCTGGTGGCGACTGACATCTCTCGACCCCTCAATTGGCTATGGATAGTGACCAAAACAGCACACCGGACAGGTGCGCATTCCGATTGCGGGGCGCACTTGCAGGTTTTCCTGTTCTGGAAACGCTTAAGGGGGCCGAGGATTTAGCCCGTGATCGAGTTGTCAGCCCGGCGCTGCCAGCGACTTGTGCATCGGCAGGGTCTGCAAGCCTTGGTATTCGAGGGGCGGCGCTGACTCGCGATAGCCCAGACGACGGTAAAAAGCGCGGCCGGTGCGCGTGCTGTTGAGGTCAGCATGAGAGGCGCCGCAAACCCTTAACCAGCCCTCCAGATCCTGCATCAACGCGCGCCCGACGCCCCGGCGAAATGACTCCGGCTGGACATGACACAGCAAAATGTCGCCGCTGGCCTGCGCCATGCCGACACCGACCGGTTTGTCCGCCCGCAAGGCAATACAGAGATAGAAGTGAGGATCGGCCAGTCGAGCACTGATGAAATCGGCGCATTGCCGGCCGATCCATTGGCTGACGAGTGACGGATCGTTACGGTGGTCGAGCGCACAACCGATACGGATAGAACGTTCGATGATGCGGCTGATGATGCCGGCGTCGGCCAGGATGGCCGGACGAATGCAGATGGGTGCTTCCATGGCGCAGTTCCCTCAATCCATTGAGTCAAAGCTGCGTTGACCTTACCCCCACCCCGGCCGGATAGCGAACGCCGAGAAGTTACATTTAATGTGTCTGGCGCGATTTCCTACACAGGCTGTGCTGGAATCAGATGGGCTGCAACGGCATGGTCAGTTCGACGCGCAGGCCATCCGGGCGGCTGTCGAAATGCAGGGCGCAGTCACAACGCTGGACGATCGCCTGAACAATCGCCAAGCCGAGGCCGCAACCAGTGCTCTGGCCGTTGCGCCAGAAACGTTGGGTCAGGTGTTGCAGATCATCCGGCGCAATCCCCGGCCCGTGGTCGCGCACGACAAAACGCACGCGGTTGCCAATGGTTTCCAGGCTCAGCTCAACCGCACAGTCCTCAGGGGTATGGCGCAGAGCGTTGTCGAGCAGATTGCGCAGCGCGGCAATCGACAGCACGGCCGGCATTTGCAGCGGCGCAGCGGAAAGTTCGGTCGGCAGTTGCAGTTTGATGCGCAGGCGCTCGCCACCCGTGGCGTCCTGAATGGCCAGGCGTGCCACTTGCTCGGCGCTGCATTGCGAACCGTCATCGAACGACAGACTGCCCTCGACCCGCGCCAGCAATAGCAATTGTTCGAGGGTGCGATGCAAGCGATCGGCGCCCTCCTCGGCCCGCGCCAGCGACTGATCGCGGGCGTTGCCGTCAGTCATGCGCGCAACTTGCAGGTGAGTCTTGATCGCCGTCAGCGGACTGCGCAGTTCATGCGCCGCGTCACCGGTCAGACGGCGCTCACGCTCGATGGTCTTGCCAATGCGCTGGAACAACTGATTCTGCGTTTCGAGCAGCGGCTTCAATTCGCTGGGAAAGGTCTGGATCTGCAACGGCTCGAGCGAATCGGCATTGCGTCGCATCAACGCTTCGCGCAAGCGATTGAGCGGCGCCAGCCCCTGGCCGATGCCCAGCCACAACAGGCACAGGCAACCGAGCAGCGCCACGCCCACCGGCACCGAGGCCGCCAGCAGAATCGACATGTTCAGGGCTTCGCGCTCGATCTGCCGGTCGGCCGTGGTGATGCGCACATCGCCGCGGGCGAGGGTGAAGCTGCGCCACGGCGCGCCGTCGATCATCTGGTCATGGAAGCCCATTTTCTCGGCTTCCAGCGCTTGTTCGGGATTGTTGTGACTGCGCGCGAGAATTTCCCCGCGCAAGGAGCTGACCTGACAGGCCATGCCACCGGGGATATTCAGTTGTTCGGCACTGAAATGGGTGCCCTCGCCTTTGCTCGGCAGTGTCGGCAACTGTTCCAGCAACCCGGCAACCATGCGCGCCGACGCCACCAGACGCTGGTCGAGGGAGAACATCATCTGATTGCGCAGGTCACTGAGCATCCAGGCCGCCGCCAGCGCCCAGATCAGCGCAAACGCGGCGCCGAGGGTCAGGCTCAGGCGCAGTCGCAGGCTCATCACTTGCCTTGCTCTCCACCGTCGGCCGGACCGAGGCGATAGCCCAGACCGCGCACGGTTTCGACGATGCCCTTGCCCAGTTTGCTGCGCAGGTGATGGATGTGCACGTTCAGCGCGTTGCTTTCCAGTTCATCGTTGAAGCCGTAGACACTGTCTTTCAACTGCTCGGTGGACAGCA
Organism: Pseudomonas sp. AIG; assembly: GCF_977020205.1. NCBI lineage: Bacteria > Pseudomonadati > Pseudomonadota > Gammaproteobacteria > Pseudomonadales > Pseudomonadaceae > Pseudomonas > Pseudomonas sp. AIG. The sequence continues at coordinate 12,175 of NZ_CDROCK010000043.1, forward strand.
CCCGACCTCGATTGTGCAGCAGCGCCTGCAACAGCGATTGCTCGCGGCGCGACAAGTCCACCGGTTGCCCGGCCAGGGTGGTTTCGCGACTGCTCGGATCGTAGGTCAGCGCGCCGTGCTCGATCAGGTTGACGCTGCGTCCGGCGACCCGGCGCAACAGGGTTTGCAGACGGGCGAACAGTTCGCGCAGATCGAACGGCTTGAGCAGGTAATCGTCGGCCCCGGCCTGCAAGCCGTCGACACGGTCGGTCACCGAGTCGCGCGCGGTCAGAATCAGCACTGGAATCTCCAGGCCGTTCTGACGCAGTTGTTGCAGCAACTTGAGGCCATCTTCGTCGGGCAGGCCGAGATCGAGCACCATCACGTCAAATTCGGCGACCTTGAGCATCGCCCGCGCTTTCGACGCGGTGTTGACGTGCTCAACGGTCAAACCCTGAGCCGTGAGACCGGCAACGATGCCGCTGGCGATCAGCTCATCGTCTTCGCAAACCAGTACGTGCATGGTGAGTCCCGTAGAAAAAGCCGATTAGGCAGTTGGCCGATTAAGCTGACATTATGCCCCGAACGTCACAGCGACAAGGGCGTGGCGGTTAATCATCGGTTAATCGCCGCCGCCCATTGTGCACCTCACTTGCACAGGGACAAGGCTCCTCCATGCGTCATTTTTTTCTTTTCTTTGCTCTGCTGATTTCCAGCCTGGCCCAGGCCGGGAACAATCCATTTGAGACAAAACCGGAGTTTCTGCCGGTCGACAAAGCCTTCGTGCTCACGTCCGAACGTCTGGAATCGGGCGAAACCCAGTTGTTCTGGCAAATCGCCGATGGCTATTACCTGTATCAGAAACGCCTGAAATTCGACGGGCTGAGCGCAGAGCAACAGCCCGCGCTGCCTGAAGGCGAATCCCACAGCGACGAGTTCTTCGGTGAACAACCGGTCTATCGCCAAGGGCTGGAAGTGAAAATCCCGGCAACCGCCACAGGCCAGATCAAAGTCAGCTATCAGGGCTGTGCCGATGCCGGCCTGTGCTACCCGCCGCAAACCAGGGTCATCGATCTGGGCGGCAAAGCCGCAGTGGCTGCAAGCGCAGAAGCACTGGATCAAGCCTTGGCCAGCAGCCTGCAGCAACGGGCGCTGGGCTGGAGCTTGCTGGTATTTTTCGGCCTCGGTCTGTTGCTGGCCTTCACCCCGTGCACGTTGCCGATGCTGCCGATTCTGGCCGGCATGGTAGTCGGCAGTGGTGCCACCCCGCGTCGCGGTTTCGCACTGGCCGGCAGTTACGTGATCTGCATGGCACTGGTGTATGCGGCGATGGGCGTGATTGCGGCGCTGCTCGGCGCAAACCTGCAGGCGTGGTTGCAGAATCCATGGCTGCTCGGCACGTTTGCCGCGATCTTCGTGGTGCTGGCATTGCCGATGTTCGGCTTCTTTGAACTGCAACTGCCGGTGGCCCTGCGTGATCGTCTTGAACACGCTTCGCGCAGTCGCAGCGGTGGCAGTCTGATTGGCGCCGGGGTGCTCGGTGCGTTGTCCGGTCTGCTGGTCGGCCCGTGCATGACCGCGCCGCTGGCCGGTGCATTGCTGTATATCGCGCAAAGCGGCAATGCGCTGCACGGTGGCTTGATTCTGTTTTCGCTGGGCATCGGCATTGGCGTGCCGTTGTTGTTATTGGTGACCGTGGGTAATCGCTTCCTGCCCAAACCCGGTGCCTGGATGAACCTGCTCAAGGGTGTGTTCGGTTTCCTCTTCCTCGCCACGGCACTGTTGATGTTGCGTCCGGTCCTCGATCCTTCGTTGTGGCTGGGCCTGTGCGGTGCACTGCTGTTGATCGCCGCGTTCTGTGCGTGGAAACAGTCCGAAGGTTTTGGCCGAGTGGCCCAGTTGTTCGGCGCGAGTTCGTTGTTGCTCGGGCTGTGGGGCAGTTTGCTGGTGATTGGCGCGGCGGGCGGCAGCGATGATCCGTATCAGCCGTTGCAGGTCTACAGTGCCGGCCGCGTCGGGACTGCGGCACCATCGGCTCATGACGCGTTCACCACGATCAAAGAGCCGGCGGCGCTGCAACGCGAACTCGATGCCGCCAAGGCCCAGGGTCAGTGGGTGCTGCTCGATTACTACGCCGACTGGTGCGTGTCGTGCAAAGTCATGGAGAAGCAGGTGTTCGGCAAGGACAAGGTCATGCAAACGTTGAGCGATGTGCGCCTGCTCCGGCTCGATGTCACCGCCGACAACGCCGCCAGCCGTGAATTGCTCAGCCGCTACAAAGTGCCGGGGCCACCGAGCTTCGTCTGGATCGGCACCGATGGCGAAGAACGCCGCAGCCAGCGCATCACCGGCGAAGTTGATGCCGAGACTTTCCTGCAACGCTGGGCCACCACCCGGGACGCTAATTAATGCTGACTCTCACCCTCGGCACCTTTGCCATCGCGCTTAATCACCTGCTGCTGATCAGTGCCCTGGCGCTGGCGACCTTTGTCGGCTGGCGGGTGGCCAAACGTGGTGGCGATAACCCCGAGTCGGCATTGTTCAGTCTGTTTCTGCTGGGCATGCTCGCGGCGCGCATTGCCTTTGTGCTGCTGTACTGGTCGCACTATCGCAATGACCCGTGGCAAATCATCGATTTGCGCGACGGTGGTTTCCTCGCCTGGCCGGGGGTGATCGTGCTGTTGCTCGTGGCGCTGTATCGCGGCTGGCGCCGTCCGGGCTTGCGTCGCCCGTTGGGTTTTGGCGTGGCCAGCGGTGTGGCGTTCTGGCTGTTGGCGACGCTGTCGTTGAACATCTATGAACAAGGCACCCGACTGCCGGACATTTCCCTGCGTAATGCGGCCGGGGAAACCATCCAGCTCAGCGACTATCAGGGCGGCCCGCTGGTGATCAATCTGTGGGCGACCTGGTGCCCGCCGTGCCGGCGCGAAATGCCGGTGCTGGAAAATGCCCAGCAACAACGCCCGGACCTGACCTTCCTGTTCGTCAATCAGGCCGAAAGCATGCAAAGCGTGGCGACGTTTCTCGAAACCCAGGGCCTGAGCCTCAATAACGTGCTGTTCGATCGCAGCGGTCGGCTGGGTCAGGCCGTGGGTTCCATGGCATTGCCGACTACGCTGTTCTATAGCCCTGACGGTCGGCTGCTGAGCAGCCACTTGGGCGAACTATCGAACGCCAGCCTGGCTCGCGCCCTGGAAAACTTCGACACCCCGACCCCGAATTCGACCCCGGCCACTGCCCCGGCCACCTCTGCAAGGAAACTGCCATGCCCCGCCTCCGCCACCTGCTGACGCTGACTCTGGGCACCGCCCTGCTGCACTTGCCGTCGGTGCAGGCTGCTGAAGAACTGCCTGCGGCGATCAAACAGATCGAAGCCAAAGGCGCGAAGATCGTCGGCCAGTTCGACGCCCCCGATGGTCTGCGCGGTTATGCGGCGCAATATCAGAACCGTGGCATGGCGCTGTACCTGACCCCGGATGGCAAACACGTTTTGCTCGGTAATCTGTACGACGCCGACGGCAAGGACTTGAGCAGCGAGCCACTGCAAAAACTGGTTTATGCGCCGATGGCCAAGGAAGTCTGGGCCAAGTTCGAGGCGAGCAACTGGATTCAGGACGGTAACAAGGATGCACCGCGCACCGTGTACCTGTTCAGTGACCCGAACTGCCCGTACTGCAACATGTTCTGGGAACAGGCACGGCCATGGGTCAAGGCTGGCAAGGTGCAACTGCGGCACATCATGGTCGGCATCATTCGCGAAGACAGCCCTGGCAAGTCGGCCGCGTTGCTGGCGGCGAAAGATCCGGCCAAGGCCCTGGAAGATCACGAAAAGGCTGGCAAGGGCAGCTCACTGAAAGCGCTGAAAGATATTCCAGCGCCCGTGCAGACCAAACTGGCGGCCAACATGCAGTTGATGGAAGACCTCGACTTGCAGGCGACACCGGCGATTTTCTATATGGATGACAAGGGTGAGCTGCAACAGCAGCAAGGCGCGCCTTCGCCGGACAAGTTGGCGAAGATTCTCGGGCCCAAGTAACCATTGTTGGCTTGCGCACACGTGCGCAAGCTTTCAAAAATCGCAACGGCCGAGGATGTCTTCCAGGTGTTCTGTTGCGCCCTGCGCCCGCAAGAACGTCGCTACCTCAGCGCTCCATTGTTGATCTGACGCGATGCCCGCCCAGGCATGTGTACCCGCCCAATGGTAGGGACGATCATCAAAGGTGTGGATCAGCGCCTGATTCAATGTTCGTACATCAAACTCGGGGTTTTTCGCGCTTTGCATCATCAGTGAGCTGAACACTCGCTGTTGGGTGTCTTCACACAACTTGACCTGTCGCGCCTCAGTGGAGCTCAAGACAATAAAGTCGGGTTTTACGTGCTCGTCGAGCGCTGCCTGCAACCGGTAATGGCCATCGATAATCACGTAGGAGCACAACCCGCCCACGTACCAGAGCAGGATGGGCGGCAAGCTGCCCTCTCGGGCTTTTTTACGCCACCACTTCATCCGGCCTGACAATGGGTCCACGGTGTGCAAGCCGATCAGATGACCCAAATCCCAGTCAAGCCAATGCACGGTCTGCGGATTTACATTGTCGAGAATTCCCTCACCGCGCGCGTACCATCTCGGCAAATGGCTGGACGCTTCTGTGGGTGTGGAGAAATACCAGCCGCGTACGCCTTCGCCATATGTGTAGCGTGCCGCAGTGGGCAACAGCGGACGCGCCACCCAATGGCCGGGGTAGAGAAAGTCCGCCTGATGTTCCATTAACTTGCTGATGAAGTAGCGACACCAGTTGCGGATACGCTCATCGGGCGGCAAATCAAAATGTTCCTGGACGTCAGCAGAATCGATGGCAGGTACCGGTGATGATTCCAGTTGAATGGATTGCGGATTGCGAACCAGCCACGCACCGTAGTACGAGGTGGCGATGGTGCCCCAAAACAACGTGATGTCGTTGAGCATCAACTTCATCCGCCCGTTGTTCCCGCTCTGTAGGTGAAGCGGCGGCTTGTTTGACGTGGTTCGTTTGACCTCAACGCTCAAGCCCGCCCATTTGTCCTCGAGATCCTTCAGATCGCGCCAGTAAAATTGTTCCACATCAGTCCCTTAATGAGTGTCATCGCGGGCACGAGTATCGCAGATTTTGTCTTTTCGTTGCCTGCACTGGCCCCTACGGCGGATCGCCGACCGGAGCCGGCTCCGCGCGGCGTTCTGACGATTGCCGTTTACTCGGTGTGTCGGTTGCGCTCGCTGAGGAAGGTAAACAACACCTCCGTGACAAACTCGGGATTCTCCAGATTGGAGATATGCCCCGCGTCCGGCACCAGCACCCACGGGCAACCGATCAACTCGGCCATTTCCTTTGCTTCGGACGGTGGTCGTGGTTTGTCCTGATCGCCGCAAAGGACCAGCGTGGTCGCGGCGTTCAATTCGCTCAGGTGTGGCAACAGATCATCCCGGCCAAAGGTGATGCGCCCCATCGGCACGATGCTTTCACGCAGTCGATCAGAGGAATACGCCGCCAGTTTCGCGCGAAATTCCTGATACAGCGCCGACTGTGGATCGATGCCCGGGCGAAAGAAGATCGGTACGACGATATCGAGCAATTGTTCGGAAATCTCACCGCTTTCTTCGATCTGCTTGAACAGTGAGAAATAGTACTGACGAGTCGGCTCCGGTTCGACGCCAACGTAGGTGTCCATCAATACCAGACCGTTGATCCGCTGCGGTGCCGACAACGCCAGACGTACACCCCACATGCCACCGACCGACAGCCCGACGAGGGTGACCTGCTCGATCTCCAGATGATCGAGCAAGGCGTGCGCCTGACGGGCGATGTCGTCCAGTGATGTCGTGCCTTCCGGCAATCGCCCCGACTGGCCGTGCCCCCACAGATCCAGCGCAATCACCCGATAGTGCGGCGACAACGCGGCAATCTGCGGTGCCCACATGGCCTGATCCCACAGATAGCTGCCGGCCAGCAACACCGCCGGGCCTGTGCCTTGATCAATGTAATGCAGCGCTTGTCCGTCCACCGTGAAAAAAGGCATCGACCACCCCCGCGACAAAAAAAGAGAACCGGCAGACTGAGCTGCCGGTTCTTTATCGTCAACCTTGGAAATGTACATGAATGTACCGGCCTCATCGCGAGCAGGCTCACTCCTACATTTTGGAATGCGTTCCCCTGTAGGAGTGAGCCTGCTCGCGATGAGGCCATTGCATGCGCTAAAGAACTAGAAGCCCTCCAGCTCCGCCATCAGATCATTCAACCGATCAACCTTCTCCTCGGTGATATCGCTCGCCGCCAGTCCATCAATGTACTCAGCCAACTCCTCCACCGTGCTGCACTCGAACATCGCTCGCAGCGGCACGTCGCGTTGCAGGGTTTTCTGCACCCGCGAAGCGATCTGCGTGGCCAGCAACGAGTGCCCGCCCAGTTCGAAAAAGTTGTCGCGCACACCGACCTGCTCGACCTTTAACACTTCGGTCCAAATGTCAGCCAACGTCTGCTCCAGCTCGTTGCGCGGTGCCAGATAATCCTGACTCTGCAACTGGCCGATCTCCAGCGCCGGCAGGGCTTTGCGATCGAGTTTGCCGTTGGCATTCAGTGGCAGCTGATCGAGCCACAACCAGTGCAGCGGCACCATGTATTCCGGCAGTTCGGCGCGCAGGCGCTGTTTGATCCGCTCCAGGCGTTCGCTCGGATTGAGTGCCGAATCGGCCGCAACCAGATAGCCGACCAAGTGCTTGCCGTTGACGCCTTCCTGCACACCGACCGCACCATCGCGCACTTCCGGTTGCTCATGCAGACGCGCCTCGATCTCACCCAGCTCGATGCGGTAACCGCGAATCTTCACCTGATGGTCAACACGGCCAACGTACTCCAGCACACCGTCGCTGCGACGCCGCGCCAGATCACCGGTGCGATACAGACGCTCGCCCGGCGCGCCGAACGGGTTCGGCACAAACACCGGTGCGGTGCGTAACGGGTCGCTGACATAACCGCGACCGACGCCCGTGCCCGCCACGCACAACTCGCCCACCGCACCCAGCGGCACCAGTTCCAGCGCGCCATCGACCAGATAGAGCAAGTTGTTGTCGGTCGGCGTGCCGATCGGCAAATAGCTGCCGCGCGTCGACGCCAGGTCGACACGGAAGAACGCCACGTCATCCGAGCATTCCGCCGGGCCGTAAGCGTTGACCAGACCAATGTCCGGGTAACGCAGCAGCCACTGGTGCGCCAGCTCCGGCGGCATCGCTTCACCGGTCGGCAACATCCAGCGCAAGCCATCCAGACTCAAGCGCTCCGCGGCGAGCATGCCCTGAATCAGCGACGGCACGCTCTCGAGCACGGTGATGCCCTGCGCTTGCACGTGCACCAGCAACCCTTGCGGATCGTGAGCAATCGTATTCGGCACGATGTCCACCCGCGCGCCGAACAGCGGTGCGGCGAGGAACTGCCAGACCGAAATATCGAAGCTTTGCGAAGCGGTCTGGGCGATCACGTCGGCGTCGCTCAGGTGCAGATATGGCACCTTGCTCAACTGGTTGTTGAGCATGCCGCGCTGCTCGACCATCACGCCTTTCGGCAGGCCGGTGGAGCCCGAGGTGTAGATCACGTAGGCGAGGTTGTCCGGGCCGCTGTAAATGCCCAGATCCTGCGCCGATGTCGCCGTCGCTTGAATCTCTTCCCACACCAGTAAGCGCGGGCGATTGGCGCAGCTGAATTCGTCCAGCAACGTCTGCGCCTGTTCAAAGCATGCTTTAGAGCAGACCAGCACCGGCGTGCGGCTCAGCTCGATGATGCGTTGCAGACGCTGACTCGGCAGGCCCGGATCCAGCGGCAGATAACCCGCGCCAGCCTTGAAGCTGCCGATGATCATGCCGAGCAGATCGAGATTACGTTCGCCGAGCAATGCCACCGGTTGATCCCTCTGCACCCCGGCCGCGACCAGTGCATGGCCGAGACGGTTGGCATTCTGGTTCAGCTCGGCGTAGCTCTGTTGCTGATCAAGGCACGTCGCGGCGATACGCTGCGGATGCGCGGAAACTTGCGCTTCGAACAGCGCAACGTAGCTCTGCTCCAGCGGATAGTCGTGGGCACTCTGGTTGCAACCGTGCAGCAGGAAATCCTGTTCCTCGGCACCCAGCAGCGGCAGATCGGCCATGTCGCCATGGAAGCCATCAACCAGTGCCAGCAGTAAGCGTTTGAACTCGCCGAGCATGCGTTCGATGGTCGATTCGTCGAAATAACGCTGGTCATAAGACAGGTGCAGGCCAAGGTCATCGCCCGGGTAGCACACCGCCGTCAGCGGGAAGTTGGTGTGGGTACGGCCTGAATCCGAGGTCGCATTCAGGCTCTGCGCACGGTCCAGTACCGAGACTTCCACCGGGGCATTTTCGAAGACGAACAGGCTGTCGAACAGCGGCTGGCCTTTCGGCAATTTGCTTTGTTCCTGAATGTTCACCAGCGGCAGGTATTCGTACTCGCGCAGCTGCATGTTGCTGTCGAGCAGACCACTCAACCACTGACGCACGCTGCTGCGTTCATCATCAGCCGGCATCTGCACCCGCAGCGCGATACTGTTGATGAACAGGCCGACGGTGCGTTGCATCTCCGGCATTTCCACCGGACGCCCGGCCACGGTAACGCCGAACAGCACATCACGATCACCGCTCAGACGGCGCAGCACCAGCGCCCACGCCGCTTGGGCGAAGGTGTTGATGGTCAGTTGATGGGCCTGCGCCAGTTCCCGCAGACGTGCACCGTCCTCGACATTGAGGCGCGTGTAGCGGTCGCCGACGATCATGCCGCCGCTCTCACCGGCGTGTTCGCGCAGGAACGGACGGTCGCTGGGGATCGGCGTGGTGCGCTCGAACCCTTGCAGGTTCTGCTGCCACCACTGCCGCGCCTCGGCGAGGCTTTGACGTTGCAGCCAGCCAATGTAATCGCGATAACGCGGTGGCACGGCGAGTTGCGCGTCACGACCCTCGCCCATCGCGGTGTAGATCTCGAAGAAGTCGTTCATCAGCAACGAGCGGCACCAGGCATCGATGAGGATGTGGTGGTTGCTCATCATGAACCAGTAACGCGCCGCGCCGACCTTGATCAGGCGCAGGTGGAACGGCGCCTGATTGAGCAGATCGAAACCGGCCTCGCGCTCATGTTTCAGCAGCGCTTGCAGCTTTGGTTCCTGCTCGGTTTCGGCGATGGCGCTCCAGTCCAGATACTCGATCGGTGTGCGACCCGGTGTGTGAATCACTTGCAGCATGTCTTCGCCAACGTTCCAGCAGAACGACGCGCGCAATGCTTCGTGACGGGCGATCACCGCTTGCCACGCCTGGGCGAAACGCTCGGCGTCGAGTTCACTGTTGATGCGGTAGCGATCCTGCATGTAGTACAGGCCGGTGCCCGGTTCGAGCAAGGTGTGCAGCAACATGCCTTCCTGCATCGGTGTCAGCGGATAAACGTCTTCGATGTGCGCGGCAGGCACCGGCAAGGCATCGAGTTGCGCCTGGGTCAGCCTGGCCAACGGGAAGTCCGACGGCGTCAGGCCGCCGGCCTCGTCTTGCAGGCAATGGGCGATCAGGCTTTGCAGCTCACCGAGGTAAGCGTCGGCCAGATCGTTGATGGTCTGCGCCTCGTAACGCTCAGCGCTGAAGGTCCAGCGCAGCAGCAGCTCACCGCCGTAAACCTGACTGTCGACGCTCAACTCGTTCGGCAATGGCGCCTGCGGATCGTGGGCGGCGCCGACCGGCTCATCCAGCGGACGGAACAGCGCGTCACTGCCGAAACTCTGGTCGAACTGACCGAGGTAGTTGAAGGTGACCGGCGCATGCGGCAGCGCCGCCATGCTGCGCTGGCTGAGGTCGTCGGCGAGATAACGCAGTACGCCGTAGCCCAGGCCTTTGTGCGGTACAGCGCGCAGTTGTTCCTTGATCGCCTTGATCGAAGCGCCCTGCCCGGCGGCCTCTTCGATGTTGTGCGGGGTCAGACGTAATGGATAGGCGCTGGTGAACCAGCCGACGGTACGGGTCAGGTCGATCTCGTCGAACAGGGTTTCGCGGCCGTGGCCTTCCAGTTGAATCAGTGCCGATGTCTGGCCGCTCCAGCGGCACAGCACACGGGCCAATGCCGTCAGCAGCAGATCGTTGACCTGCGTGCGGTAGGCCGCCGGCGCCTGTTGCAGCAACTGTTTAGTGTGCTCGGCATCGAGGCGCACGCTGACGGTTTGCGCGCGACGATTCTGCTGGCCGCCCTGCGGATTTTCGCATGGCAGGTCGGCATTCGGACCGGCCAGTTGGGTCTGCCACCAGTCGAGTTCTTCGCGCAGCGATTCGCTGCCGGCGTAGGCCTGCAAACGCGCCGCCCAGTCCTTGAAGGCACTGGTTTTTGCCGGCAGTTTTACCGCTTGTTCGGCGTTGAGTTGGCGGTACACGGTTTGCACATCGTCGAGCAAGACGCGCCACGACACACCGTCGACGACCAAGTGATGGATCGCGATAAACAGGCGTTGCTGACCTTGCGGGCCATCGACCAGCACAGCGCGGACCAACGGACCTTGTTCCAGGTCGAGGCTGCGTTGGGCATCGGCGAACAGTGCTTCGCACTTGTCCATCGAGGTCACGCGCACTTGCCACAACACCGCCGCATCGGACACCGGTTGGTGCGTCGCTTGCCACTCGCCGTTGACCTCGGTGAAGCGCAGACGCAAGGCATCATGCTGTTCGATCACCGCCAGCAGCGCTTGCTCCAGACGATGCGGTTCGAGGGTTACGGTCGGTTCCAGCAACAGCGCCTGGTTCCAGTGCTGACGCTCAGGGATTGCCGTATCGAAGAACCAGTGCTGAATCGGCGTCAGGCGCGATTCACCGGCCACCAGACCTTGCTCGGCTGTCACTTGCTCGGTGCGGCTGGCGACGGCGGCGAGGGTCTGCACGGTCTGATGCTGGAACAAATCACGCGGGCTGAAATGAATGCCTTGCTGACGTGCACGGCTGACCACTTGGATCGACAGAATCGAGTCGCCGCCGAGTTCGAAGAAGTTGTCGTTGAGGCCGACCTGTTCGACGTTGAGCACTTCGCACCAGATCTGCGCCAGGGTCTGCTCGAGCTCGTTGCTCGGCGCCACGTAGTCCTGACGATTGAGTTCCGGGTCCGGCGCTGGCAACGCGCGGCGGTCGAGTTTGCCGTTGGCGGTCAGCGGCATGCTCGCCAGCAGAATCAGGTGCGTCGGCACCATGTAATCCGGCAGTTGTGCCTTGAGGTGCGCCTTGAGGGCATCGCGCAGTTCGGCCTGTTGGGCCTCACTTTGCTCGGCGACTTCAGTGACCAGATAGCCAACCAGTTGCTTGCCGCTCGGCGCATCCAGTGCCAGCACCACAGCTTCGCGGATCGAATCGTGATCGAGCAAACGGGTTTCGATTTCGCCCAGTTCGATACGGAAACCACGGATTTTCACCTGATGGTCGATCCGCCCCAGGTATTCCACCAAGCCATCGGCACGCTGGCGCACCAGGTCGCCGGTGCGGTACATGCGCCCGCCATCGGCGGCAAACGGGTCAGCGACAAAACGTTCGGCAGTGATGCCCGGACGGTCGTGATAGGCCTGTGCAAGACCGGCGCCGCCGACGAACAACTCACCGGTCGCACCTTGCGGCACCAATGCTAGGTCGGCGTCGAGAACGTACGCCACACGCGCACCGATCACGCTGCCGATCGGCACACTGCCGGCGCCCTCCTCCAGCACCTCTGGCGCCAGACTGGCCAGTGGCATGACCACGGTTTCCGTCGGGCCGTAGGCGTTGAAGAACCTCGCCGGTTTGAACGCCGCACGAATCCGTTGCAGGTGTTCACCGGTCAATGCTTCACCGCCGGTGATGATCATCCGCACCGGCAGAATTTCATTTTGCGTCGAGAGGAACTGCGCCAACTGGCTGCCGTAGCTCGGGGTAAAACCGAGTACGTTGATTTTATGGGTGCGGATCAAACCGCAGATCTCTTCGGCGTCCCACTGACCTTGGGCACGCAATACAACCTGCGCGCCACTGAGCAGCGGCACCAACAGACGCTCGGTCGCCGCGTCAAAGTTGATCGAATAGAAATGCAGTTCGCAGTCATCCGGGCGCATGCCGAAACGCTCGATCACGGCTTGGCAGTGCATGGCGATTTCGCCGTGGGAGACCACCACACCTTTCGGTTTGCCGGTCGAACCGGAGGTGTAAATCAGATAGGCCTGATGCTGCGGCAAGCTGATAAACGGCAGCTCGCTGGCCGGGTAAGCGGCGAGTGCTGCACTGTCCTCTTCCAGGCACCAGCGCGCCACGCTTGGCGGCAGATCGCCGAGGGCTTTGAACACCGCGCGATCACTGAGCAGCAGACCGATACGGCTGTCCTCGATCATGTAGTGCAGACGGTCGAGCGGGTATTCCGGGTCGAGCGGCACATACGCGCCACCGGCCTTGAGAATCGCCAGCAGGCCGATGACCATTTCCAGCGAACGCTCCAGCGCCAGGCCAACGCGCACTTGCGGGCCGACACCACGTTCACGCAACGCCCAGGCCAGACGATTGGCACGCGCGTCGAGTTCGGCGTAGCTGAGAGTCTGCCCGGCGAAGGTCAGGGCCGGCGCGTCTTTGCGCGCCAGTGCCTGCTCGGCGAACAGGTGATGAATGCACTGGTCGAGGCGATGCTCGCCCGGTTCGACGCCGAGGCTGTCGAGCAGTTGCTGTTGCTCCGGAGCGTCGAGCAGCGGCAATTCGCTGAGGCGTTGTTGTGGATCGGCGATCAACGCTTCGAGCAGGTTGCGCCAATGCTTGGCCATGCGCGCGATGGTCGGTTCATCGAACAAATCGGTGCTGTAGGTCAGGCAGCAACCGAGTCGATGGTCGAGGTCGGTGACTTCCAGATTGAGGTCGAACTTGGTCGCCCGCGCATCGTTGGCCAGATATTCCACCGTCATGCCGGCGAGCATACGGCTCTGCTGGAATTCCCAGCGCTGCACGTTGCACATCACCTGGAACAGCGGGTTGTAAGCAGCACTGCGCGGCGGCTGCAAGGCTTCAACCAGATGATCGAACGGCAGATCCTGATGCGACTGGCCTTCAATCACGGTGTGGCGCACCTGCTCGAACAGTTCGCCGACCGACATCATGCCGTCGAGCTGGCAACGCAGCACCTGGGTGTTGAGGAACGCACCGATCAGCCCTTCGCTTTCCGGGCGGATGCGGTTGGCCACCGGCGCGCCGATGCGCAGATCGGTCTGGCCGCTGTAGCGGTAAAGCAGGGTGGCCAGCGCGGCGGTCATGGTCATGAACAGGGTCAGACCGTTTTGCGCATTGAACGCCCGAACCCGCGCGGCGAGGTCGTCGCTGAGGTCGAAGCGGAACAGTTCGCCCTGATGGCTTTGCACCGGCGGACGCGGACGGTCGCCCGGCAATTCCAGCAGCGGATGCTCACGGCCGAGTTGCGCGGTCCAGTAGTCGAGCTGACGCTGACGCTCGCCGGATTCCAGCCAGTTGCGCTGCCACACGCTGTAGTCGAGGTACTGCACCGGCAGCGGTTGCAGCGGCGAATCGCGATCATCGACAAACGCTTCGTACAGCGCACTGAGTTCGCGGGCGAAGATGTCCATCGCCCAGCCTTCGGTGACGATGTGGTGCAGGGTCAGCACGAAGTAATGCTCGTGCTCGGCGGTCTTCACCAGGCAGGCGCGCAGCAGCGGACCGGTTTCCAGATCGAACGGCAGATGCGCTTCTTCGTCGGCGAATTGCTGAACCTTTTGCTCGCGCACATCGGCGGCGAATGTTGAGAAATCCTTCCAGCCCATGCGCACGCCCGTCTCGGCATGCACGTGTTGACGGGCGACGCCGTCGACGCTCGGGAACGTGGTGCGCAGAGTTTCGTGACGCAGGATCAGTGCTTGCAGCGCCGCCTCGAAACGCTCGACGTGCAACACGCCGCGCAGGCGCGCCATGCCGCCGACGTTGTACGCCGGGCTGTCCGGTTCCATCTGCCAGAGGAACCACATGCGCTGTTGCGAGTAGGACAGCGGTACCGGTTTGCTGCGATCAACCTTGCCGATCGGCGGCTGTTTGTTGGTGCGGCCGCTGGCCTGGATCAGGCGGATCTGCTCGGCGAAATCAACCAGTTCGCTGTGCTCGAACAACGCGCGCAATGGCAGTTCGACGTCGCAGGCCTGACGGGTGCGCGAGATGATTTGCGTGGCCAGCAACGAATGACCGCCGAGGGCGAAGAAGTCGTCGTGCAGGCCGACTTGAGGCAGCCCGAGCACTTCACGCCAGATCGCGGCGATCTGCTGTTCCAGTTGAGTCACCGGTTCGACATGTTCGCGCACTTGCCATTGCGGCTCGGGCAAGGCGCGGCGGTCGAGTTTGCCGCTGGGGCTCAGGGGCATTGCGTCCAGACGCATCAGTTGCGCCGGGACCATGTACTCCGGCAGCTCGGCGGCCAGTGCGGTTTTCAGGCGAGTGACTTGCTCGTCGTGATCTTCGCTGGTATCGGTGGCGGTGAAGTAGCCGATCAGTTGCGCGCCGGCAGCAGTTTCACGCACCAGCACCACGGCTTGGGCGACGCCGTTCTGGGCGAGCAAGCGTGCTTGGATTTCTTCCGGTTCGACGCGGAAGCCACGCAGTTTGACCTGCTGATCAAGACGACCGAGGTATTCGATCACGCCATCGGACGTCCAACGCGCACGGTCACCGGTGCGGTACAACCGCGCGCCCTGCTCACCCAATGGATCGACGACAAAACGTTCTGCGGTCAACGATGGACGGCCAAGGTAACCGCGAGCCAGACCGATGCCGCTGATGCACAGTTCACCCGGCACACCGGCCGGCACTGAATTCAGATCGCCATCGAGCACACGGCAGATCACGTTACCCAGCGGACGGCCAATCGGAGAACGTTCGCCATCGGCAGTGGTGCAATGCCAATGGGTGACGTTGATTGCGGTTTCAGTCGGGCCGTAACGGTTGTGCAGTTGCACCGCTGGCAGTTGCGCGAGCACGCGGTTGCGCAATTCGGCCGGCAGTGCTTCACCGCCGGAGAAGACCCGGCGCAGGCTGGTGCATTCGGCGCTCAGCGGTTCATCGATGAACAGCGCCAGCAGCGGCGGCACAAAGTGCAACGTGGTCACGCCATATTCTTGAACCAGTTGCGCGATGCGATGCGGATCGCGGTGCTCACCCGGGCCGGCGATCAGCAGGCGTGCGCCGGTGATCAGCGGCCAGAAGCATTCCCACACCGACACGTCGAAACTGATCGGGGCCTTTTGCATGAGCACGTCAGTTTCATTGAGGTCGTAAGCGTTCTGCATCCACTGCAGACGTTCGGCCAGCGCCGCATGGGTGTTGCCAACGCCTTTCGGTTGCCCGGTGGAACCCGAGGTGTAAATCACGTAAGCGAGGTTGTCGCCGTGCAAATGCAGGCCCGGTGCCTGGCTCGGCCAGTTTTCCAGGTGCAGCGCGTCCATGGCGATCACGCTGACGCCGGCGCTGGCCGGCAAGCGGCCGAGCAATTCGGTCTGGGTCAGCAGCAGTTCGACGCCGCTGTCGCTGAGCATGTAGGCCAGACGATCGGCCGGGTAATCCGGGTCCAGCGGCACATAAGCGCCGCCGGCCTTGATGATTGCCAGCAGGCCGATCAGCAGTTGTGGCGAACGCTCGGCGGCGATGGCCACGCAGACATCCGGGCCGACGCCTTTGTCGCGCAGGTAATGGGCGAGGCGATTGGATTGAGTATGTAATTCGGCGAAATCGAGGCGACCGCCGTCCCACACCAACGCGGTGCGTTCCGGGGTTTGCCGCGCCTGTTCACTGAGCAATTCCGGCAGCCACTGCTGCGCCGGGGTGCACGGCGCGATGCTCCAGTGTTTTTGCTGATCGTGCTCGGTGGTGGTCAGCAGTTGCAGGTCGCCGATGGCTTGCTCCGGGCGTTCGCAGACTTCACGCAACAGGTTGCTGAAGTGCTCGGCCAGACGCTCGATGGTCGTCGCGTCGAACAGTTCACTGGCGTAGTCGAACGACAGCGTCAGGCGACCGTTACGGTCCTCTTCGCTGTGCAATTGCAGGTCGAACTTGGCTTCGCGGCTGTGCCACGGCAGTTCTTCGGCGAGCAGTCCCGGCAGGCGCTTGAGTGCACTCAGATCGCGCTGCTGGTGGTTGAACATGACCTGGAACAAGCCTTGTTCACGAGCCTGCGGGAAGGCTTCGAGCAGTTGTTCAAAGGGCAGATCCTGATTCGCTTGCGCACCGAGTGCGGCTTGACGGGTCTGGGCCAGCAGTTCGATAAACGACAGGCGCGAATCGATCTGCGCGCGCAGCACTTGAGTGTTGATGAAGAAGCCGATCAGACCCTGGGTTTCCAGGCGCGGACGGTTGGCATTGGGCACGCCGATGCGGATGTCGCGCTGACCGCTGTAGCGATGCAGCAGGCTCTGGAATGCCGCGAGCAACAGCATGAACGGGGTCGATTGCTGAGCCTGTGCCGTGTTACGGATCGCATCGCTGAGGTTCGCGCCCAGCCGCACGGTGTGACGCTCAGCACTGTGAACATGCTGTGCCGAACGCGGGGAGTCAGTGGCCAGTTCGAGGGGCGGATGCTCGTCACCCAACTGCGCTTTCCAGTACGCCAGTTGCCGCTCGCCCTCGCCTTGCGCCAGCCATTGGCGCTGCCAGCTGGCGTAGTCGGCGTACTGGGTTGGCAGCGGCGCAAGGTTGGCGGTTGCGCCTTGCGAAGCGGCGGCATACAGGCGTGAGAATTCGTCGATCAATACGTTCAGCGACCAGCCGTCGGCGATGATGTGGTGCAGCGTCACCAGCAATTGATGATCTTCATCGTCGAGACGGACCAGTGTCACCCACAGCAGCGGACCTTTTTCCAGGTCGAACTGAGTGCGTGCTTCGTCTTCGCGGATTTGTTGCGCACGGGCCTCGCGCTCAGGCGCCGGCAAGTCGCTGATGTCGATCAGTTGCAGGTTGAAATCGGCAGCAGCATCGACTTGTTGCAGGGCCACGCCATCGCGTTCGAAGAAGCGTGTGCGCAGGGATTCATGGCGTTCGATCAGTTGCTGGAAACTGGCGCGCAACGCGTCTTCGTCCAATTCACCGCGCAAACGCAGGGCACCGGGAATGTTGTAGGCGCTGCTCTGCGGGTCGAGTTGCCAGGTGATCCACAGACGATTTTGCGCCAGCGATTGCGGCATCGGCTCGCTGCGCGACAACGCGCTGATTGCACCTTGGGCGCTGCCGCCGTCCTGTTGCTGTTGCGCCACGGCAGCGGCAAATGCTGACAGCGTTGGCGCTTCGAAGAGCAGGCGCAGGTTCAGCTCAAGCGCGAGTTCTTCGCGGACGCGGGCGATCACTTGGGTGGCGGCGATCGAGTTGCCGCCAAGCAGGAAGAAGTGATCGTCGGCGTTGACCTGCTTGAGGTTGAGTTGCTCGGCCCAGATGTTGCCGATCAGTGTTTCGAGTTCGGATGCGCTGGTGGTCGACTCTTGGCTTTCAGACGCCGTCGAAGGGAACACCGCGTAGCTGTCGAGACTGCCATCGGCCAGGCGATTGCGACACGCCGAACGCTGCAATTTGCCGCTGGAAGTTTTCGGCAGCGCACCCGGATTGAGCAGCACCACCACGCTCGGCGCCTCTTGATACGCCTCAGCGACTGCTTGGCGAATGGCTTTGATCAGCGCTTCCGGCGGCAGGATTTTTTGCACGCTGCGGCTGATTTCCGCCGCAATGCCAATGCCCTCTTCACCGTCCTGAGTGACGGCGAATGCAGCGACGCGGCCCTTGCGCACCACTTCCACTTCGTTCTCGACGGTCTTCTCGATGTCCTGCGGATAGAGGTTGTGGCCGCGCACGATCAGCATGTCTTTCAAGCGGCCGGTGATGAACAGCTCGCCATTACCAATGAAACCAAGGTCGCCAGTACGCAGCCAGGTGCGACCGGCGTGCTGGACGAAGGTTTTGGCGCTGGCTTCGGGGTTGCGCCAGTAGCCGAGCGCGATACTCGGGCCGGCGGCCCACACTTCGCCCACCGCGTTATCAGCGAGTTCTTCGAGACTGCTCGGCTCGACGATCAGCACGGCGTGTTCCGGCTGGCTGATGCCGCAGCTCATGATCGGGCTGCCATCGCCAGGCTCGGCGCGGTTTTGCGCCAGCGCCTGATCATCCACGCGCAGTGCCGGGATACCGGTGCCGCGCGGGGTGCCGGCGACGAACAGCGTCGCCTCGGCAAGACCGTACGACGCCATGAAACTGTCGGCGCTGAAACCGCTCGCGGTGAACTTCTCGGCAAAGCGCTCGAGGGTGTCGAGACGGATCGGCTCGGAACCGGAATAGGCCACGCGCCAGCGGCTCAGGTCGAGGCGTTCAAGCGCCGATTCACTGACCCGCTCACTGCACAGGCGATAGGCAAAGTCCGGCCCGCCACTGATGGTGCCGCCGTACTCGCTGATCGCTTCGAGCCAGCGCAATGGCCGGCCAAGAAAGTAGGCCGGCGACATCAGGATGCACGGCACGCCGCTGAAAATCGGCTGCAGCAGACCACCGATCAGACCCATGTCGTGATACAGCGGCAGCCAACTGACGATCACGTCGTCCGGGTTCACATCGATACCAAAACCGTGACGGATCAACAGTTCGTTGGCGACCAGATTGCCGTGGCTGACCTGCACGCCTTTGGGCAGTGCGGTGGAGCCGGAGGTGTATTGCAGGAAGGCGATGTGGTCTTGCGGCAGGCTTGGTTCAAGCCAGTTTTCGGCCAGTGCACTGTCGAGGGTATCGACGCACAGCAGCGGTGGCGCGCCTTCGATCTGCTGCAAGGCGTCGCGCAGGTCGGCGCTGGTCAGCAGCAGACGCGGTTCGGCATCGGCAATGATCGACAGCAAACGCTCCTGGTGATGACGACGCGCGGATTCCGGCGGATAGGCCGGCACGGCGATCACGCCGGCGTACAGGCAACCAAAAAACGCCGCAACGTAATCCGGGCCACTGGGGAACAGCAGCACCGCGCGATCACCGAACTCAGTATCAGCCTGCAGCGCGGCGGCGATCATGCGTGCGCGTTGATCCAGCTCGCGATAACTGAGCACCACAGCCTGCTCCGGGTTTTCAGCGAGAAAACGCAAGGCCAGTCGATCCGGCGTCAGGGCCGCGCGGCGCTGAAGGGCTTGGACCAGGGTGCTGGGGAGTTCGAACGCGTCGGTCATGAGGTTTCCTGCCTGAATTCGGCTTGCTAATGGAATCGGTTTGCTGCGTCACACCCCGCGAAGGGCATGCAGGGCGCGGTCTGTGCCGACCGCGCAAGGCATCGGAATGCTGTCTGGCCGGGGTCGTGCACCCGGAACCATTCACCAATGAGAACGGATGACGTCTTGAAATAATTAGTCGGCAGGCTGGATCGCCAATGGGGCCGGGGTGTGGCGGCGTGTCGCAGTGCTCACATCGCACCGATTTGGATCATTAGTTCTCTTTCTCAATTGACAATCATTATCATTCAACATAATTTGTCGCTCGATGTGTAGGACGGCCCCGTCCCCAGGCGTCCCACTAACCTATTTGGCAGCAAGGTGATTTCCATGACGGAACAAGTATCCACAAGCAGGTGCGATTCACCGCTACTTCAGGCATTCGTCGACAATCGACTGATTCTGGTCAAGATTGCAGCCCGTATTACCGGCTGCCGCTCACGTGCCGAAGACGTGGTGCAGGATGCGTTTTTCCGATTGCAGTCGGCGCCACCGATCACGTCGTCGATCAAGGCGCAACTGAGCTATCTGTTCCAGATCGTGCGCAACCTCGCCATCGATCACTACCGCAAGCAGGCGCTTGAGCAGAAGTACTCCGGCCCTGAAGAGGAAGGGCTGAACGTGGTCATTCAAGGTGCTTCGCCGGAAACCTCGCACATCAACTTCTCGACCCTGGAAAACATCGCCGACGCGCTGACCGAACTGCCCAGCCGCACGCGCTATGCGTTCGAGATGTACCGCCTGCACGGCGTGCCGCAAAAGGACATCGCCAAGGAGCTCGGCGTTTCGCCAACCCTGGTCAACTTCATGATTCGTGATGCGCTGGTGCACTGCCGCAAGGTCTCGGGCAGCCGTCAGGATGCGGTGATTGCGGGTCGTCGCTAAGACCACGTGGCCAGATAGAAAAAGATCGCAGCCTCCGGCAGCGCCTACATGGAAATGCATTCCTCTGTAGGCGCTGCCGAAGGCTGCGATCTTTTGCTTTTAAATCGCCTCAGGCCAGTTTGCACCGATCAAAAAACCGCTCACGCCCCAGAATCATCAGCGCCGCGCGCTTGTGCGGGAAGTCGAATTCTTTCTCGCAGTGGAAGCACTGATTCTGCATATGGCCGATCATCTTCGCGTTGTCAGCCCGCGGCTCAGCGACCACGCGTTGCGTGCGCGGATCATCGAGAAACAGGTAATGCACCAGCGCCGATAGCCAACTCGCCACTTTGTGCGGGCCGCGGTGATCCTCCTCGCCGACCAGCATGTGAATGCCACGATCGTAATTGTCGGCATCGTAGAACGGCGCAATGCGATCTTCCTTGGCCCAATAGGCTTCGAAATAGGCAAACGGCTGATCATCGAAACAGCCGATCAACGTCAGCGCGTGCGGATCGGCCTCGAGCTTGCTCAAGTATTCGCGGTGCTTCTCGAGACTGCCCTCTTCCTGCCAGAAGCTGGCGACGCGCGGGCTGTTCTGCCAGCGATTGAAACGCGGCAGGTCTTCTTCGATCTCTACAGTGCGCAGGGAAATCCACGCGCCCAGACGGGCATCGAAACGCCGATACACTTCACCGCGCGGCTTCACCGGCCGCAAAGGATGGCGCTTGCCCTGGCTGATGACCATTTGCTGCGGATAACTGCCGGTCAGCGAAGTGCCAAGCCACGGTTGTGGCAGTTGCCAGAACAGCGTGCGTTCACAGCGATATTCACCGGCCACTTCGGTGCTCAGCAGCAAGCCACTGAGCAAGGCTTCGGTCGGCGGCTGATCCAGTTGCCAGGTCAATTGCTGGCACGCCGGATCCCGCGCGAACAGCCAGTAACAGGCTGCCCACAACGCCTGCCCGGGCGGTAGCGCAAAGCGCTCATCGAGCTGGATCGCCCCCTTGGCCTCTCGATCGAGGCGCAGGCGGATCAGCGGTTGGCCGTCCAGGCTCAGGCTCAGACGGCTTTCAGTGGCATCAGCGATCAATTGACTGCCCGAGGGCAAAGCCAGGGCATTCAGGTCATTCAGATTGGACATGGGTCGGGCTCACGATAATCGTCGACAGTTCAACGATGTGACGTGAGCCGGGAAGGAAAATTTAGGCTTTACCGGGAAATCGGTGCCTCAGTGATGAGGCACCGGCACCACCGCAATCTTGTACGGATCAAAAATCTTCAGCATTTCACCGTTGTCGCGCAAACCCTGCAGCAGCTTGCCAAACGCAGCACCGGTAATCGGCGCCGTCGGGCGCAAAATCGCGTAGTGGTGATAGACCTGATCGATGCGCTGCGACACCAGCAATTCGTCGCGCACCTTCTCGTTACGCAACAGGTAATCGAACAGCTAGGAACGGGTGACCAAGGCAATATCGGCACGACCGCGCAGCACCATCAGCAGATTGCTGTCATGGGAATAGGTCAGCGTGGCGTTGTAATTCTGTGCAAGAAATTTGGGGTCGGCGTTGAAGTTGGCGAATTCGTAGTGATAACCGCTGAACAGGGCCAGGCGCTTGCCGGTGAGGTCGGCGAAATAGCTCTGCTGACGCCCGTCCTCGCGTTGCGCGACGAAAATCTCGGCGTCCTCAAGGCCCATGTCGACATCCGTGTGAGGAATGTCTTTCCAGCCCCAATCGGGATTCTCGAAAATCGCCATGTCGATCCGGCCCTGCTTGAAATCACCGAAACGTCGGGGAATCGAGGTCGGCACAAGGACGAACTGATAGTCGCTTTGCAGGCGATTGAGGGACTCGACCAACTGCGGCAGGAGGCCTGTGTCGGCACCGCTCTCGGGGCGAATGGTGTAAGGCGGAAAATGCGCCGCGCCGACCCGAACCAGTTGCGCTGCCTGAGCGGGCAAAACCCAAAATGCAGCCAGCGCTGCGAGCAACAACCCCGCGGCCGTCCGAATTGGCGAAGACTTCAAAACACCCCACTCCCCGAAAAAATACCGATCAATGCATTCAAGCTAGGCGGTTTCGCCCAGTTAGCCAGTTTCCCGGCCGGATAGAAAGTGCTTCAACGCGCTTCGAGGACCAGAATCAGCGCCTCGTCGGCCAACTGATCGAGGCTCAAACTGCCGCCGGCACGGAACCATGTGGTCGTCCACGACAGTGCACCGGTGAGGAAACGTCGGGTAATAAATACATCGCCACGAATAAATCCGGCGTCCTTGGCTTCCCCCAGGACTTGCAGCCAAATGTCCTCGTAGACATCGCGCAGCGCCAGCACTTTGGCCTGGCCGTCTTCGGAGAGCGAACGCCACTCGTAGACCAGCACCGCCATGGCTTCACCGCTACCGCCCATGATCGACTGCAATTCGCAGCGGATCAGCGCCAGCACGCGCTCGCGCACATCCGCCGCGTCGGCCAGCGCCGCTCGCATCAACGCGGTGTTGTAACGGATGGTTTCTTCCATCACCGCACGGAGGATTTCATCCTTGCTTTTGAAGTGATGAAAAATGCTTCCTGACTGGATGCCGACGGCGCCGGCCAGGTCACGCACCGTGGTGCGCTCGTAGCCTTTGTTGCGGAACAGGTGAGCGGCCACTTGCAGCAATTTGCCGCGGGCGCTGTCGGGGTCGGTCAACTGGCCTTCATCGACCAAATCGCGCATGACCCTCAAGGCTTTTTGCTCGTCCACCCGTTCTCTCCTACAGTCGATCAGTCTGTTGCCCCCTGAAACCGCAGGGTTGCGCGCAATTTAAGCCGCCAGCGGCAACCAAGCAAGCGCTTGGGCAGAAGATAGTTTCAGCTGTTTACAAACCAAGCGCTTGCTTGGTAGCCTCCAGACACTTCTGTCGCAGGTTGCTGAGTCGGAGATAAAAATGCCCACCACCGTTCGCATCGGATGCGCCAGTGCATTCTGGGGAGATACGTCCACCGCCGCCGCGCAGTTGGTGGAGGGCGGCAAGCTCGACTATCTGGTGTTCGATTATCTGGCCGAGATCACTATGTCGATCATGGCCGGCGCCCGCATGAAAGATCCGCAGGCGGGATTTGCCAGCGACTTCATCGAAATCCTTACGCCGCTGCTGCCGCAGTTGGCCGAGCAGAATATTCGCGTGATCAGCAACGCCGGCGGAGTCAATCCGCAAGCCTGTGCCGCCGCCCTGCAAGCGGCGTGCGACAAGGCCGGCATCGCGCTGAAAATCGCCGTATTACTGGGCGATGACCTGCAACCCCAGTTCAAACGATTCAGCGGCATCACCGAAATGTTCAGCGGCGCCCCGCTGCCGCCAATGTGCGTGTCGACCAACGCCTACCTCGGCGCGCCGGGCATCGTCGAAGCGCTGCGTCTGGGCGCCGACATCGTCATCACCGGACGCGTGGTCGACAGCGCTGTAGTCAGTGCGGCACTGGTGCATGAATTCGACTGGTCGTGGCACGACTACGACAAACTCGCCCAGGCCGCGCTGGCCGGGCACATCATCGAATGTGGCGCGCAGTGCACCGGCGGCAACTTCACCGATTGGCGCGAAGTGCCGGACTACGAACACATCGGCTTTCCGATCGTGGAAGTCAGCGCCGACGGCCAATTCATCGTCAGCAAACCTGAAGGCAGCGGCGGACTGGTCACACCACTGACCGTCGGCGAGCAAATGCTTTACGAAATCGGCGATCCACAAGCCTATCTGTTGCCCGACGTGGTTTGCGATTTCACTCAGGTCAAACTTCAGCAGCAAGGCAAAAACGCGGTGCACGTGCACGGCGCCAGAGGCCTGCCACCCCGCGACAAATACAAGGTCAGCGCCACGTATCCGGACGGTTTTCGCTGCACCGCCAGTTGCCTGATCGCCGGCATCGATGCAGTGGAAAAAGCGCAGCGCGTCAGTCAGGCGATCATCGCCAAAACCGCAGAGATGTTCAGCCTGCGCGGCTGGGCGCCCTACAGCGAAACCGACATCGAACTGCTCGGCAGCGAAGCCACCTACGGCCCTCACGGCCAGCGCCACGACAGTCGTGAAGTGGTGATCAAACTCGCCGTGCGCCACCCGAATAAACAGGCACTGGTGCTGTTCTCCCGGGAAATCGCCCAGGCCGCCACCGGCATGGCACCCGGGCTGACCGGTATCGTCGGCGGGCGGCCGACGGTGTATCCGCTGATTCGTCTGTTTTCTTTTCTGATCGATAAAAGCGCCTGCGCCTTGCAGATTGACCTGGCCGGTGTTCGCCATCCTTGTGCCCTGCCCTCATTGGCAGCGCTCGACAGCGACGATTTGCCGATTCCCCAGCAACCGCCGAAACCACAGGGCCGCGCCGATGCCAGTGTGCCGCTGGTGAAACTGGCCGTGGCGCGCTCCGGTGACAAGGGCAATCACAGCAACATCGGCGTGCTGCCGCGCAAACCCGAATACCTGCCATGGATCGCCGAAGCGCTGACGCCGGCCGTCATTGTCGACTGGATGAGCCACGTGCTCGACCCGATCCACGGCAGGGTCGAGCGCTGGTATCTGCCCGGCACCCACAGCCTCAACTTTCTCCTGGAAAACGCGCTTGGCGGTGGTGGCGTGGCCAGTCTGCGCATCGATCCGCAAGGCAAAGCCTTCGCCCAGCAACTATTGGAAATCCAGATCCCGGTGCCGCAAAGCATCGCCGAACAGTTCGACTAGAGGGGGATGTGCATGGCATACGCGTCGATTTTCAATGCCGATCTGTTCAGCGGCCAGAGCATTATCGTCACCGGCGGCGGCAGCGGCATCGGCCGTTGCACCGCGCATGAACTGGCAGCGCTCGGCGCCAACGTGCTGTTGGTCGGGCGCAAGCCGGAAAAACTCGAAAAAGTCGCCGCCGAAATCGCCGAGGACGGTGGCCGCGCCCACTGGCAGGCCTGCGATATCCGCGATGAAGAAGCGGTGAAGCAATTGGTCAAGGCGCTGATCGCGGAGCACGGGCCGATTCACGGTCTGGTCAACAACGCCGGCGGCCAGTATCCGTCGCCCCTGGCCGCAATCAATCAGAAAGGCTTCGAAACCGTGCTGCGTACCAACCTCGTGGGCGGTTTCCTGATGGCGCGGGAAGTGTTCAACCAGTCGATGAGCAAACACGGCGGCAACATCGTCAATATGCTCGCCGACATGTGGGGCGGCATGCCCGGCATGGGTCATTCCGGGGCGGCGCGTTCGGGCATGGACAACTTCACCAAAACTGCCGCGTTCGAGTGGGGTTATGCCGGTGTGCGAGTCAACGCGGTGGCGCCGGGCTGGATTGCCTCCAGCGGCATGGACACTTACGAAGGCGCGTTCAAAGCGGTGATTCCGACCCTGCGTGAACACGTGCCACTGAAGCGCATCGGCACCGAATCGGAAGTCAGCGCCGCGATCGTGTTTCTGCTCAGCCCGGCGGCGGCGTTCATCAGCGGCAGCACCTTGAAAATCGACGGTGCGGCCAGCCTCGGCAGCCGTGCATGGCCACTGCACAAGGCGACTCACAGCGAGTCGTTCAACGGCTTTCATCGAGCCAACCTGCCCGATGTGCTGAAGGACAAGGAGTAGGTCATGCCGCAGATCCAGTCTCAACTCGACCCTCACAGTGAAGCCTTCGCCCGCAATCGTTCGGCAATGCTTGCGGCCATCGAGCAAGTGCAGCAACTCGAACAGAACCTGCTGAACAAGGCCGCCGAAGCCAAGGCCAAATTCGACAAGCGCGGGCAACTGCTGCCCCGCGAGCGCCTGAATCTGTTGCTTGACCCTGGCGCGCCCTTTCTCGAACTGGCCAGCCTTGCCGGCTACAAATTGCACGACGACAAGGACGGCAGCTCCGCCGGTGGCGGACTGATCGCAGGCATCGGTTACGTCAGCGGAATCCGCGCGATGGTCGTGGCGAACAACAGCGCAATCAAGGGCGGCACCATCTCGCCAAGCGGTTTGAAAAAGTCTCTGCGCCTGCAACAGATCGCCCAGGAAAACAAACTCCCGGTGATCACTCTCGCCGAAAGCGGTGGCGCGAACCTCAACTACGCCGCCGAGATTTTCGTCGAAGGCGCGCGCAGTTTTGCCAATCAGGCGCGGATGTCAGCAATGGGTTTGCCGCAAATCACCGTGGTGCATGGCTCGGCCACGGCCGGCGGCGCTTATCAGCCGGGGCTGTCGGATTACGTGGTGGTGGTGCGCGGCAAGGCCAAGCTGTTTCTCGCCGGTCCCCCGCTGCTCAAAGCCGCCACCGGCGAAGTCGCCACCGATGAAGAACTGGGCGGTGCCGAGATGCACGCGCAGGTCGCCGGGACGGCTGAATACCTCGCGGAAAACGATGCCGATGGCGTGCGTCAGGTACGCGAGATCCTCCGAATGCTGCCGTGGAACGAACAACTGCCATGGCTGCCGGAGCCGCAATACAAAGAGCCGCTCTACCCGATAGACGAGTTGCTCGGCCTGATCCCCGACGACCCGAAAAAGCCCTACGACGTGCGCGAAATCATCGCGCGCATCGCCGACGAATCGTGCTTCGTCGAATTCAAGGGCGAGTTCGATCAGCAGACCGTTTGCGGCCAGTTGAAGATTCAGGGCCGCGCCTGCGGTTTCATCGGCAACAACGGCCCGATCACACCGAACGGTGCGAGCAAGGCCGCGCAGTTCATTCAGTTGTGCGATCAAAGCCAGACGCCGCTGCTGTTTTTCCACAACACCACCGGCTTCATGGTCGGCACCGAATCCGAGCAGCAAGGCGTGATCAAACACGGCTCGAAACTGATCCAAGCGGTGGCCAATGCGCGGGTGCCTAAACTGACGATTGTCGTCGGCGGCTCTTACGGTGCCGGCAACTATGCGATGTGCGGGCGCGGTCTCGATCCGCGTTTCATCTTCGCCTGGCCGAACAGCCGAACGGCGGTGATGGGCGGCGCTCAGGCCGGCAAGGTGTTGCGCATCGTCACCGAAGCCAAACAGCTCAAGGACGGTCTGACGCCAGACCCGAAAATGCTCGACATGCTCGAGCAGGTCACCGCGCAGAAACTCGACAGTCAGTCCACCGCGCTCTACGGCAGCGCCAACCTGTGGGATGACGGGCTGATCGATCCACGCGACACGCGCACCTTGCTCGGCTATTTGCTGGACATCTGCCACGAAGCCGAGATTCGCACGCTGCAACCCAACAGCTTCGGCGTCAGCCGGTTCTGACCGCCACGGACCCTACGGAGAACAATAACAATGATCTTCACCCCGGAACACGAAGCCCTGCGCCGTACCGTCCGCCAATTCGTCGAGCACGAGATCAATCCGCACGTCGAAGAATGGGAAAAGGCCGGCCGCTTTCCCATCCACGAGATTTTCCGCAAGGCCGGCGACCTCGGTTTGCTGGGTATTTCCAAACCGGAAAAATTCGGCGGCATGGGTCTGGACTACAGCTATTCGATTGTCGCTGCCGAAGAGTTCGGCACCATTCACTGCGGCGGCATTCCGATGTCGATCGGTGTGCAGACTGATATGTGCACCCCGGCCCTCGCCCGCTTCGGCTCCGATGAACTGCGTGAAGAGTTCCTGCGCCCGGCGATCAGCGGTGAACAGGTCGGCTGCATTGGCGTTTCCGAAGTCGGTGCCGGCTCGGATGTCGCCGGGTTGAAAACCACCGCGCGCAAGGACGGCGACGACTATGTGATCAACGGCAGCAAGATGTGGATCACCAACTCGCCGAGCGCCGATTTCATCTGCCTGCTGGCCAACACCTCGGACGACAAACCGCACATCAACAAGTCGCTGATCATGGTGCCGATGAACACGCCGGGGATCAGCCTCAGTTCGCATCTGGACAAGCTCGGCATGCGCAGTTCTGAAACTGCGCAGGTGTTTTTCGACAACGTGCGCGTACCGCAGCGCAATCGCATCGGCCACGAAGGCGCCGGGTTCATGATGCAGATGTTGCAGTTTCAGGAGGAACGCCTGTTCGGTGCGGCGAACATGATCAAAGGCCTGGAATATTGCGTCGACAGCACCATCGAGTACTGCAAGGAGCGCAAGACCTTCGGCAATGCGCTGATCAACAATCAGGTCATCCACTTCCGCCTCGCCGAATTGCAGACCGAAATCGAATGCCTGCGCGCGCTGGTTTATCAGGCCACCGAGCAGTACGTGAAAGGCCAGGACGTCACGCGGCTGGCATCGATGGCCAAGCTCAAGGCCGGGCGCCTCGGCCGCGAAGTCAGTGACAGCTGCCTGCAATATTGGGGCGGCATGGGTTTCATGTGGGACAACCCGGTGGCCCGCGCTTATCGCGATGTGCGGCTGGTGTCGATTGGCGGCGGCGCCGACGAAATCATGCTGGGGATCATCTGCAAACTGATGGGCATCCTGCCGGGGAAAAACAAATGAGCCGTCTGCCGGAATGCCAGACGCTGTTGCTGGAACGGCATGGCGGCGTGTTGCATATCACCCTCAATCGGCCAGATAGCCGCAATGCGATGAGCCTGCAGATGGTTGGCGAATTGCGCGCGGTACTGGCAGCTGTGCACGATGACCGCAGCGTTCGGGCATTGGTACTCAGCGGTGCCGGCGGGCATTTCTGTGCCGGCGGTGACATCAAGGACATGGCCAATGCCCGTGCGCAGGGCAGTGAGGCTTATCGTGATCTGAATCGTGCGTTCGGGGCTTTGCTGGAAGAGGCGCAACACACGCCGCACGTGTTGATTACGGTGCTGCAAGGCGCAGTGCTCGGCGGAGGTTTCGGACTGGTGTGTGTCAGCGATATCGCGATTGCCGATCATCAGGCGCAATTCGGCTTGCCGGAAACCAGCCTCGGCTTACTGCCGGCGCAGATCGCGCCGTTTGTGGTGCAGCGCATCGGCCTAACCGAAACCCGAAGACTGGCGCTGACGGCGGCACGTTTCGACGGGCACCAGGCACGACGTCTGGGGCTGGTGCACTTTGTCGAGCAGGATGCACAAGCGCTGGCCGAGCGGCTCGATGAGGTGCTGCAACATGTGTTGTGTTGCGCGCCGGAGGCGAATGCGATGACCAAGAAATTGTTGTTGGCGAGTGCCGGGCAGCTTTCGAGTGAACTGCTTGACGAGGCGGCGCAGTGGTTTAGCGAAGCGGTGACAAGCGACGAAGGTGTGGAGGGAACCATGGCATTCATGCAGAAACGCAAACCTCGGTGGGCCTCTTAAAAGCTTCGCGAGCAAGCTCGCTCCCACATTGGATTTGTATCGTTCATAAATCCCCTGTGGGAGCGAGCTTGCTCGCGAAGAGGCCAGCACCTGCGACGCAACTTCTGAGGAAATAGCCCATGCCCGCCATCCACAAAATCCTGATCGCCAACCGCGGTGAAATCGCCTGCCGCATTCAGCGCACCGCCCAAGCCCTCGGCTACCGCACCGTCGCCGTTTTCAGCGATGCCGACGCCGAGGCACTGCACGTCAAAATGGCCGATCAAGCGGTAAACATCGGTCCGGCCCCCGTGCAGCAGTCCTACCTGAACATCCCGGTCATCCTCGACGCCGCCCGCCGCAGCGGCGCCGACGCCATCCACCCCGGCTACGGCTTTCTCTCGGAAAACGCCGAGTTCGCCCGCGCCTGCGAACAGGCCGGACTGATCTTCATCGGCCCCAGCGTCGAAGCCATCGAATTGATGGGCAGCAAACGCCGCTCGAAAATCGCCATGCTCGAAGCCGGCGTGCCCTGCATCGCCGGTTATCAAGGCACCGAACAGGACGATGCAACCCTGCAGCGAGAAGCTGAACGCATCGGCTACCCACTGATGATCAAGGCCAGTGCCGGCGGAGGTGGACGCGGCATGCGTCTGCTGCACAACGCCGTTGATTTGCCGGCGCAACTGCGCACCGCACGCTCCGAAGCATTGAACGGTTTCGGCAGCGATGAATTGATCCTCGAACAAGCGTTGATCGAGCCACGGCATGTCGAAGTACAGCTGTTCGGCGATCAACACGGCAACCTGATCTACCTCGGCGAACGCGACTGTTCGATCCAGCGTCGCCATCAAAAAGTCATCGAAGAGGCGCCCTGCCCGGTGATGACCGCCGAACTGCGCCAGGCCATGGGTGAAGCCGCGCTGAAAGCCGGGCGTGCGGTGAATTACGTCGGAGCCGGCACCGTGGAGTTTCTGCTCGACGCGCGCGGGCAGTTTTACTTTCTTGAGATGAACACGCGTCTGCAGGTGGAACACCCGGTGACCGAACTGATCACCGGGCTGGATCTGGTGGCGTGGCAATTATGGGTTGCCGAAGGTCAGCCATTGCCGCTGACTCAGGATCAGGTCCAACTCAACGGGCATGCAATGGAGGTGCGCCTCTACGCCGAAGATCCAGCACAGGATTTCCTCCCGCAAACAGGCCGTGTCGAGACGTGGGCACCAGCGCTACAGCACGGCGCGCGAATCGATCATGGCCTGCTTGAAGGGCAGTCGGTCAGTGCGTTTTACGACCCGATGCTCGGCAAGCTGATCGCCCACGGTGAGACCCGTGAAGAAGCCCGGCGCAAACTGCTGCGGGCGGTGCAGGACACGGTGCTGCTAGGGGTGCAAAGCAATCAGCGTCTGCTCGCCAGCCTGCTGCAACATCCCCGATTCATCAGCGGTGAATTCAGTACCGCCTTCATTGCGCAGCACTTCAGCGATCACGCCTGCCTGCACCGTTACGTTCCCGATGCAGAGCAACTGGCGATTGCAACGGTGCTGTTCTATCAAACCAGCGCCCTCTCCCACCGCGCTCCGCTCACCGGCTGGCGCAACAACGCCAGTGTGCCGCTGCATTATCGCCTCGGTCTCGACGAGCAGAACTGGACAGTGCAATTGCTCGCGCAAGCACAAGGCGCATTCAACGTGCAGGTAGGCGAACGCTCGATTGAATTGAAACTCATCGACCGCGACGCGCTGTCGCTGACACTGGAAATCGACGGTCTACGCCAGCGCCACGCCTATTGCCTGGATGGCGGGCAACTCTGGCTGTTCACCCATCCTGGCAGTCTGCGTCTGGAGGATCGAACTCACGCCGTGATCGACAGTCAGACCAGCGTCAGCTCCGGCACCTTGAAAGCACCGATGGACGGTGCCATCGTCGACGTACTGGTCAGCGAAGGCAGCGCGGTCAGCAAAGGTCAGTTGCTGGTGGTGCTGGAGGCAATGAAAATGGAGCATCCGCTCAAGGCCGGTATCGACGGCGTGCTCAAGCGGGTGCAGGTCAAGGTTGGCGATCAGGTAAAAAATCGTCAGGTTCTGTTGCAGGTCGAGTAGTCGCCCACACACCCATGCGGGTTTTGACTACGCTCTGAGTTATCAGAACGCGGAAATCAGGAACCCTGCGATGCCCCACTGGCTGGTCATAGATCTGGAAGCCACCACCGATGAGGGTGGCTGGCCGGTCACCGAAATGGAAATTATCGAGATCGGCGCCACCCTGGTCGATCGCGCCGGGCGCGAGCAGGATCACTTCCAGCGCTTCGTCAAACCGACGCGACGGCCGTTGCTGACGCCTTTTTGTCGCGAACTCACGCACATCACCCAGGCCAACATCGACGCGGCCCAGCCGTTGACCGAAGTCTGGCCGGCATTCGAACGCTGGCTCGCGCAGCATCAGACGCGCCTCGAAGGCTGGGCCAGTTGGGGCGATTACGACCGCAAGCAGTTGTTGCAGGAGTGGCAGCGTCTGCACATCGACAGTGGCTTGAGCAAAGTGCCGCACATGAACCTCAAACAACGCTTCGCCAAGGCTCGGCGCCTCGAACGGCCGCTCGGCCTTAACGGCGCATTGCAACTGGCTGGCATGCAGTTCAGCGGGCAACAGCATCGGGCGCTGGAGGATGCGCGCAACACCGCGCGGTTATTGCCGCTGGTCTTGCCACTCTAGGGTCAATTCGAAAACTCGCCGGACAGCCCCGGGCAGGTGACGGCGTTGAAAGCCTTGTGCATACTGGCCGCCTCCCTTTTTCAGCCCTTTTCGAGGAATCGCCCATGTTTAAAGTCAACGAGTACTTCGACGGCACCGTCAAGTCGATCGCCTTTGGCACCGCTGAAGGTCCGGCGACCATCGGCGTCATGGCCCCGGGCGAATACGAATTCGGCACCAGCCAGCGTGAAATCATGCACGTCGTGTCTGGCGCGCTGACCGTCAAACTGCCCGACAGCAGCAACTGGGAAACCTTCGCCGCCGGCAGCCAGTTCAACGTTCCGGCCGACAGCAAGTTCCAGCTGAAGGTGGCGGTCGACACCGCTTACCTGTGCGAATACCGCGGCTAACGCCACGGTTTCACTGCACCAAGAAAAATGCCCGTGTCCAAGGACACGGGCATTTTTCGTTGTGGTGACGGCTTACTCGAGAATCTCCACCGGCATGCCGACTTCGAGTCGACCATTGCTGTCATTCACCAGATTCTGGCCGAACATCGCGCCATCGGCTTCAGCGCGGTATTTTTGCAGGGTGGCCAGCGGTTCACGATCGGCACTGCGCTCACCGGTTTGCGGGTCGATGGTGGTGAGAATGCAGCGCGAGCATGACTTGACCACGCGGAACTCGACATCGCCAATGCGAATACGCTTCCAACTGTCCTCGGCATAGGCCTCACTGCCTTCGATCACCAGGTTCGGTCGAAAACGCAGCATTTCCAAGGGCCGTCCGACCTTTTGCGACAGATCCTGCAGGGATGCCTCGCCAATCAACAGCAGTGGAAATCCGTCGGCAAACGCCACCTGATCATCATCGTTGCCATAGCCAGCTTGCGTGGTGCGAGCGCGATCCAGCGGCACCTGCACCAGACGGGTCGGTTTGCCGATGAAGTCACTGACCCAGCGTGCGGCCTCATTACCGGCATCCGGCACGCGTAGGGTATCGCGCCAGATCGTCACGCCGCGCAGTTCGGCGTCGTTGCCCGGCAAGGCAACATCGAGGGAGGACTGTTGCGGCGCACTCAGGGTCAGCCCGCCCTGCGCATTCCACAGGGCCGATAACTGACTCATCTTCGCTTCGGCGCGCTGGGTCAGGAACCGGCCGCTCGCTTCATCCACGAGCATCCAGCGTCGGTCGCCATCGAGCCCCAGCTTATCGAGGTCGACATGTTGCAGCACGTCGACTTTGCCGGATTTCAACGGGTAACGATAAAGCGCGCTCAGACGCAGCATGGCCAGCTCCCTGGAGGATAAAAACGCCACCCTATACGAGCTTGATCAGGAATCAAAGAGCAATAACTGTAGGAGTGAGCCTGCTCGCGATAGCGGTGTGTCAGGTAATGATTCGGGGCTGACACACCGCTATCGCGAGCAGGCTCACTCCTACAATGGGTGTGTGATCAAGCCGGGACTTCGTCGAGCATCAGGCGCTGGCGCACCACGTCGACCAGTTTGTCCGGCTGGAACTTGGAGAGGAAGTTGTCGCAACCGACCTTCTTCACCATCGAGTCGTTGAAACTGCCGGACAACGAAGTGTGCAGCACCACGTACAAACCACGCAGGCGCGGGTCGTTGCGAATTTCGGTGGTCAGGCGATAGCCGTCCATTTCCGGCATTTCCGCATCGGTGAAAATCATCAGCAGCTTGTCGGTCATGTTCACGCCGGTATCGGCCCAGGCCTTGAGCATGTTCAACGCCTTCAGACCATCGCTGGCAATGTGCATTTTCACGCCGAGCTGGCCGAGGGTGTCGCGCAATTGCGAAAGCGCGACGTTGGAGTCGTCGACCAGCAGCACTTCACGGCCGCGAGCGCGTTCCAGCACCGGGTCTTCGAGCTTTTCCCGCGAGACCTTGGCGTTGTACGGGACGATTTCGGCGAGAACTTTCTCGACGTCGATGATCTCCACCAGTTGATCGTCCACCTTGCTGATCGCGGTCAGATAGTGCTGACGCCCGGCGCTGGTCGGCGGCGGCAGAATGGCTTCCCAGTTCATGTTGACGATGCGATCCACACCACCGACGAGGAAGGCCTGCACCGAGCGGTTGTACTCGGTGACGATGATGGTGCTGTTCGGGCCTGGCACTAATGGACGCATGCCGATCGCCTGGGACAGATCGATCACCGGCAAGGTCTGACCGCGCAGATTGACCACCCCGCAGACAAACGGGTGACGCTGCGGCATCAAGGTCAGCTTCGGCAGTTGCAGCACTTCCTGAACCTTGAACACGTTGATCGCGAACAACTGCCGTCCGGCCAGTCGAAACATGAGAATTTCCAGGCGATTCTCACCCACCAGTTGCGTGCGTTGGTCTACCGTGTCGAGAATGCCGGCCATCAATGACTCCTGGGCTTGTTCTGATGAATTCACTATGTGAGGTTATCGGCGGCAAATGGCGGTTCTTGATTGCCATACCCGACCCCGTCAAAAATGCCATGCTCAGGCATTGATGTCACATTAACATCATGCTTTACTGGCCCGGTGATTTTCATCTGCTACATTCTCTGCGGCGCGACCTCGGTTTGCACGGTAGGTTCCCGTGTCTAAGGGATTCCCCTAGTAACAATCAGGCCCAACCTGATATTCGCAATATCCAATAGCCATTAATGTGACGCCATTCTCATTGCATGAACGGAGTCAGGCTATTGTGTGCGATCGCAGTTCAGTGGAAACAAGCCCTCTGGAACCCCTCAGTCTGTGCACCTGCACGTTTGGGCGCGATCTCCCGACGATTCATGATCGTCGCCACACACGGCATTCCCTCATCAGACATGACGTGGTGGAGATAAGCATGCCAATGGACCGCAAAGAGTGGGTACAACGCTTTCCCGAATTCCTTGTCGAGGCCGAACAACTCCTGGCCAAGTCCGAAGAATGCCTCAGCCATCTGCAACTGATCAGCAACGACAAGGACGCCATCGAGTGCATGCTCAATACCCTCCTGAAACTCGCACGCCGGGCTGAAGCCTTGGCGCTGGAGGCGATTTCCGAATTTTCTCTGCACATTTACAGCCTGCTCAATCTGATCCAGGATCGCGTCGTCCTTCACGAACAGGCCCTGATAGCGTTGCAGGATTGCTTCACGTTGATGGCCTGGCAACTTGAACTGGTCGATCAGCAGACCGGCCAACTGACTCTGGATGAAAGTGAACAGACCTCGCTGATCGAAGCCTTCGCCTTCCAGGTCGGCCAAAGCCAGATTCAACCGCCACTGGTGAGCAAACGTTTGCCCCAATTGCCCTACTCGGGACAAGCCTGATCAGCACGCGGTGTCCGCGCAGGCTCTTGGAACGCAAACGTTGAATGTCGTAATTGAATAGTTCATACCTGCCAGCGACAAATCGAAATAAATAATCACCGACGACAGACACTCATGTTTTCTGCCGGCCTCAGGGTTTGCCTGTGTGTTAAGAAGCACAACTTCAGGCAACACCTACATCTATCGAACTCAATAAATCACTTTTCCATTATGGAACTTGCGTCCAATACCAGGTAATTCCTGACTCATTGGACATATATAGCGAGCGCGACCAACGGTATCTTAAGTGGTATTATGCCGCCCATTAGTTGCTTTCAAATTAATGGCACAGTGATTTCAGCGACAGCTATCCACTGAAGTTGGCGGTCAACACATTCACTGAAGCGCGTTGAAATCAATAACATAATTGACAGCATTTTCAGACAGAGATCCGCCAGCCTCAGGCCGGTCTGCCCGCAGCGAACATCCATTGGCTCCATCCGTTATGTACGCCAGCCTCAAGTCAATCACTACATGGCCACCCTCCCGGGAAAATGCCCGCCGGTTCACACTCATACTGTGTATCGCGGCCACACTCGGCAGCCTGCTGACCTATGGTCTTTCGACACCCCTTAGCCTGGGATTGCTACTGCTCGACATCGCCGCTACCGCGTGTGTCTGGGTGCAATATCGGCTGTCACGCAAATCGATCAAGTTTCAGCCGCAGGAACTCGCCGACCGCTTGCTGGAAGTCCAGGAAAACGAGCGCCATCGCCTCAGCCGCGAACTGCACGACGACATCGGCCAGTTGCTGACGGCCGCCAAACTGCAGAGCGAATGGCTCAAGCGACGCCTGCCGGATGACTTGCAGGAACACTGCATCGCGCTGTGCGACACCCTGGAAGAAACCCTCAACAAGGTGCGCGACGTTTCGGCCATTCTTAATCCACGCCAGCTGACCAGCCTGGGGCTTGAAGCCAGCCTGCGTGCACATCTGCTCAAGACATTGACCAACACCAGCGTGCACTGGAGCCTCGATTGCCAGCAGCGCCTTAACGGCATTCCGGAAGAAATGGCGGTCGCCGCCTTCCGCATTACCCAAGAGGCTGTTACCAATATCCTGCGTCACGCACAGGCGAAAAATCTGGTAATACGCGTGCAGCGACTGCCCAAAGGGCTGACGCTGCTGATCAGCGATGACGGTCTCGGATTCGCCCCGGCGGCCAATCCGGGTCGTGAAGGACAACGAGGTATGGCCGGGATGGCCGAACGAATCGAGCAACTGGGTGGCACCCTGAACGTGATCAGCGAGCCGGGCAAAGGCACTCAAATCGAAGCACTCTTCCCCTGGGCGCCTCGCGCACTCGAGCGGGCCAGTACGAATAAGGTTATGCGTTGACTTGCAACTTACTTCTGGTGGATGACCACTCGCTGATCAGGGCCGGCGTGCGCGCTCTGGTGCTGGATATTCCCGGTTACGCGGTGATTGGCGAGGCCAATGACGGTTCACAGTTGCTCGAAATGGTCGAGCAACTGAGTCCGGATATCGTATTGCTGGATATCTCCATGAAAGAAACCGGTGGCCTCGAAGCCCTGCAACGGCTCAAGCGGGTGCGTCCGCAGAGCAAGGTGCTGATCCTGTCGATGCACACCGATCCGGCGCTGATCATGCAGGCCCTCGAGTCCGGCGCCCACGGCTACTTGCTCAAAGACACTACGGCCACTGAACTCGAACATGCGCTGGAAGCCTTGCGCAACAACGAGCGCTACCTGAGCCCGGCCATCGCCCATACCGTGATCAATCAGGCCCTGACCCGCAATCAGAAGCAGCAGCCGGAAGTCGCTGACTCGCACAATCTGACCGCGCGCCAGCTGGAAATCCTGCGTTTGATCGTGCGGGGCAAATCCACCCGGGAAATCGCCAATGGCCTGGGACTGAGCATCAAGACGGTCGAGACCCACCGCTCACAGATCATGAAACGTCTGCAAATCTACGACGTGGCGGGCCTGGTGCTGTTCGCCGTGCGTGAACAGATTATCAGCCTCGACGACTGACCGACCGGGCACCGCCCAACAGGGGAGAGTGCTCCGGCAAATGCACACGCAACGCCGCCGGACGCGCCTCGAATCGCATGTTGTCGCCTTCCAGCGGCTCGCCATCAAGATTGATGCAAAGCCCCTCGGCCACCTTGATTTCGACCCACGGCAAACGGGTTCGGACAAACATGTTATCGATCCCGAAACCATCACTGAGCAGCGTCTTCAAGGTGCCCACCAGCTCCTGTGGCGCCGGCAGGATGCTGATATCCAGCAACCCGTCATCAGCCAGCGCTTGCGGGCACAATTCGTGTCCGCCGCCGGCCTGACGACCATTGCCGATACCCAGTGCCAACAACTCGCCACGCCAATGAAAATCCGGGCCCTGAAGTTCGCCATAAGCGGCATGCAGCTCGCTGAATCGTGACAAACCGGTGAACAGGTAAGCCGCCCCACCGAGTACTTTCTTCAGGTCTTCGGACGTATTGGCCGTGACCTGACTGCCGAAACCGCCGGTGGCCATGTTGAGGAAAATCTGCCCGCCGACTTCGCCCAGATCGATGTCGCGCGGCGGCACATCGAGCAGCTCAAGGGCTTCGGCAGGCTCCAGCGGCACGCCGGCTGCGCGGCAAAAATCATTGGCGGTGCCCAAAGGCAAAAGGACCAGACTGGCTTTATTCGGTTGCGCCGCGAGCGCTTCGGCGATGTCGCGCAAAGTGCCGTCTCCACCGCCGGCGATAATCTTTGTGTAACCGTCCGCCAAGGCTTGCTTTACCCAACGCTGAGCGTCCCCCGCCTCCCAGGTCAAGCGCACGGCCAGCTCCCAGCCTTGTTTGCGTTTGTCCTCGACGGCGGTGCGTACCGCCTCGTTGAGTGCCTGCTTGCCATGCAGAATCAACAGCGCCCGGCGTTCACTCATCTCATCACTCCCTAATCGAATCGGTTGAGACATCTTGACCACTGCCGCGCGCAAAAAAGCCGTCAGCCCCATAATTAATTCGGCCTTCTGACCTCAACGTCCTACACAGAGGTATTTTTTCTTACAAAACATGCGGAATCGGCTTAATTGACCCGACTCAAGCATTGGGTCACCGTGTGCTGGCGAAATCAATCATCAATCCAACACACAAGGACGTGCATGTAATGAGTGGATACACCCCTGGGACTCTTGCCAGTTCAAGCGCTGGAAAAGGTTGCAAGCGAACAGTTGGAACAACCGGTGGATGCTTTCATGCCCAGTCATGAAGCCAGAATGCCATTGAGTCCGGTCGGACCTGTCGCCGAAAGTCGCGCGAATCACAAGTCCGAATTCAAAAACAGCGCCCGAACCACTGGAGAAGTTGATATGGAACCTCGCGTTACCGAGCTGGAAACCCATCTCAAATACCTTCGACGGGACATGGACGAAGTCCGCTGTGATGTCAGAACGATCAAACACCGGCTAGCCTACTCGGCGGGTGCGACAGCAGTAGTGCTGGGCCTACTGGGTTGGGTGGCCAATAGCCGATTCGACCAACTTGTGACCCTGATCAGCAATTAACAGAATGAGTCATTGCAGGCGTCGCCTGAGTCAGCCGACGCCTGCATTTGCGAGACAGTGATCAGTCCAGCAGATCACTCAAAGGAATGAAGACCACTGGGTCGCCAGCACTCAGCGTGCGACCTTCCAGCACTTCAACCAATCCATCTGCCCACGCGGCGCTACGTAGAACGCCTGAGCTCTGGTTGCGGTAAACAGTCGCCCGCCCTTGCTCCAGGCGGCCTCGCAGGTACTCACGCCGATTGCCTGCGACCGGCCAGTCAAAACCCGCTGGCACGGTAAACTTCAGCGGCTCGACGTCCCGCACGCCTTGACGACGCAACAGGTATGGCCGAGTGAGCAGCGCAAAGGTCACCAACGTCGATGCCGGATTGCCTGGCAAGCCAATGACCGGCACAGTGCGAAAATGGCCAAACGTCAGCGGTTTTCCGGGTTTGATCGCCAGCTTCCAAAGGGCAAGCTCGCCCTCTTCGCGCAGGGCGACGCCGAGAAAATCCGCCTCACCCACCGACACGCCACCCGTGGAAAGAATCAGGTCGACATCCTGCAACTCACCCAGACGTGCACGGGTAGTGGCCAGATCATCCGGAAGAATACCGGCATCGATCACCTCGCAGCCCAGGCGTTGCAGCCAACTGCACAGCAACACCCGATTGCTGTTGTATATCTGACCCGGCCCCAATGCCTGGCCGGGCTCGACCAATTCATCACCGGTGGAAATCACCGCGACGCGAACCTTGCGCACGACCTTCAGCCCGGCACAACCCAACGATGCGGCCAGCCCCTGCTCAATCGGACCCAAGCGGGTTCCGGCGGGCAGGATCAGTTCACCGACAGTGGTTTCCTGACCTTGCGGGCGGATGTTCTGCCCAACCTTCAGCAGCTCGAGGAATCGCACCGTTTCATCGGTTTGAACTGCAGCGTTTTCCTGCATTTCCACGCAATCGGCACCCGCCGGCACCGGAGCCCCTGTGAAGATCCGTGCACAGGTGCCCGGCTTGAGAGGTTCGGGGGATTGCCCGGCAAATACCTTCTGACTGACCGGCATCGGCTGGCCATTCCAATCCGCGAGGTTCAGCGCATAACCGTCCATGGCACTGTTCGGCCAGGGCGGCAGATCCAGCGTCGAAATCAGATCTTCACTCAGTACCCGCCCCTGAACCTGAGCCAGAGGCAAATATTCATGCTCGACAATGGGCGAGGCTTCGGCCATTTCGAGCAGGCGCGCCAATGCCACCTCGACCGGCATCAATGTCCCGGTCTTGCCCGGCTTACCCACGGGATTCACAAGGCGCCGCCTGCTTCAAATGAGTAACGAAATTGCACGGGCGGTGACGTGCGTCCAACTGCTCGCCCAGAATGCCATCCCATCCCGTGCGTACAGCGTTGGTCGAACCCGGCAAACAGCAAACCAGCGTGCCATTGGCCAGACCGGCCAGCGCACGGGACTGCACTGTTGACGTGCCGATATCAGCCACCGAGATCTGCCGAAACAACTCACCAAACCCGTCGACCTGTTTGTCGAGCAGGCAGGCAACGGCTTCAGGTGTGCTGTCGCGCCCTGTGAAACCGGTACCTCCGGTAATCAACACAACCTGCACCACATCGTCGGCAATCCAGTTGGCGACTTGCGCGCGAATTTTGTAGAGGTCATCTTTGAGCAGCACCCGCTCCGCCAGATGGTGGCCCGCCGCCGCCAAGCGGTCGACGAAGACCTGACCTGAGGTGTCGGTTTCCAGGGTTCGGGTGTCACTGACAGTCAGCACCGCAATATTGAGCGGCACGAAAGGTACATCAGCCTTGGCTTTCATAGGCTCGTCCAGTTGTAGGAGAAACAGCCCGGTGTTATATCACAGCGCCCCATTTTTTCGCCGCCCCTCTGGAGAGCTGCCATGACCCTCGATACGCAAATGCCCGCCTGCTCCATTCTGCTCCTCGCAGGCGGACGCGGCCAACGCATGGGCGGTCAGGACAAAGGCTTGATCGAGTGGCTGGGCGAGCCATTGATTGTGCATCTGCAGCGCAAGGTCCGCGGGCTGACCGATGATCTGATCATCTCCTGCAACCGTAATCGCGAGCGTTACGCACCGTTTGCCGATCAATTGGTGGTCGATGACGAGGGCGATTTTCCAGGGCCATTGGCCGGCATTCGTGCAGGCTTGAAAGCTGCGCGCCATACGCACCTTCTGGTTTTACCCTGTGATGTCCCGCGAATTGACGCGGCATTACTGCAAAGCATGCGCGAAGCCGCCAATCAGCATCCTGAAAAACCTTTAATGTTGCGCCATGACGCGCATTGGGAACCGTTGCTGTGTGTGATTCCGGTGGCCTTGCTAGACGCCTTCGAAAACGCCTGGAACGCCGGTGAACGCAGCCCCGGCCGGGTCATGCGCAATCTCGGCGCCACTGCCCTGGAGTGCCCGGACAACGACCCGCGACTGGCCAACCTCAACACCCCCGAACTGTTAAATTCGCACAACACTGTGTCAGACTGACACCATTCAAGGAACTCTCACGCCTTGTATACGTCTCAAGCTCAGTAACCAAAAGAATTCCCATTCGGAGACACACCCATGACTCAACGGACCCTCGCCACTTTCATGCTCGCACTGGGCCTTGCCACCCTCGCCGGTTGCTCGTCGCCTACAGTGATCACCTTGAATGACGGTCGCGAAATCCAGGCCGTCGACACCCCGAAATACGATGACGATTCGGGCTTCTACGAGTTCAAACAGCTGGACGGCAAAGAAACCCGCATCAACAAGGATCAGGTTCGTACCGTTAAAGAGCTGTAAGCTCTGGGTCGACACCGGATACAGAAAAGCCCGCATTAATGCGGGCTTTTTCATGGGCGCTCGAAAGGTGGCTTTGGCCTCACCATTGCAAGGTAATCCGGCTCTCGAATTCTCGCTCTTCAGCGGTCACCGGGTCGATAAACCGCAGACCTTGTGCCAGCAGCTTCAGCGGATTGGCGTAGTCATCCTCGACGTCTTTCAGCACATCAGGATAAAACGGATCGTTGCAGATGCTCGCGCCCAATGCAGTCATGTGGACACGCAATTGATGTTTCTTGCCGGTCACCGGAAACAATCCATAACGCC
Organism: Pseudomonas sp. AIG; assembly: GCF_977020205.1. Lineage (NCBI taxonomy): Bacteria > Pseudomonadati > Pseudomonadota > Gammaproteobacteria > Pseudomonadales > Pseudomonadaceae > Pseudomonas > Pseudomonas sp. AIG. The sequence continues at coordinate 54,132 of NZ_CDROCK010000043.1, forward strand.
AAAGATCACCATTCTTTTCCCGGACCTCCACCGCCGTTTCGGTGTTGCTGACACCCGTTCCTTCCTGCATGCGGAAAAACGGTTCGCCATCCACCAGACGGCTCTTGTGCACCAGCGGAAAATTCAGATCAGGCAGAGCCGGGGCGATGGCTTCATAACGCTTGTCGATCTGCCGCGTGGGGAACAGCGACTGATAGGCCGAACGGGTTTGTGGGTTGGACGAGAAAATCACCAGACCCGCTGTATGCCGATCGATGCGGTGCAAAGGCACCAGGTGGGGATTGTCCAGGCGGCGAATCAGCCTGCGCAACAAGGTTTGCTCAACGTATTCGCCGGCGGGCGTCACCGGCAAAAAATGCGGTTTGTCAGCCACTACCAGATGTTCGTCGGCATACAGGATCGACTCGACCACCGGGATCGGCTTCTCGTCCGGCACTTCGCGAAAATAATGAATTCGCAAGCCTTCCTTATACGGCAAATCCACCGGGATCGGCTGACCATGACCATCCAGCACCCGCCCCCGGGCGATCCGGTCCAGCCATTGCTCGCGATCAATGGCACGAAAATGCTCGCACAGGCAATCGAGCACGGTCAGCCAGGCACCCGGTGGCAGATAAAGCGTGCTCGCCTGATTCTGCGCAGCAGAAAATGTAGATGTGGACATACGGAAATCGAACCCTCAATACAGGGCGGCATTATCCAGCACTGAGGGAAACGAACCTAGCGCAGAATGCTCAGGCCGGGATCGTTTTGAGCGCTGCAGCGTCAGTGAATTCCTTGAGCCAGCGCAGCACATCGACCGCCTCCCAGCGACCCGGGTCGTACAAGGCGTAGAGCAAACCCTGATAACCGACCACATCCAGTTGCTTGTGATAGCCGGCACGCTGAAACAAGGCCTCGATCTCGGCAAAGCAGGTGTTGAAATGCAACTTGTTGAAGGGCGTCTTGCCTTCCGTGACCAGCCCGTCCAGGCGCAATTCGAGAACGGCCTCGCGCACCACGTCAACCGACATCCGGTTCACGCTGTTTTTCAACTGTTCGACATTGACCACGGTTCATCCCTCTGAAGCATTTACTGTATGAACATACAGTAACCGAACAATCCGCAAAATGCCAAGGAATGCATGGCAGCGGCGACCGACGGGATGAGCCAGAAACTCGGGTTAACGCAGAAACGCGACGACTTCATCAGCGCTGAATGGCCAACCCAATTCTGCCCCGGTGTCGACACGCCGCAATACCGGAATCCGCAGGCTATAAGCCTCAAACCAGGATTCGTCTTCAGCGATATCGACCAATTCCACCAGTAAACCGCGCTCGACAAACTCCATCAGCATGGCTTCAGCGACTTCACAGAGATGACACCCCAGGGTGCCGAACAGCTGACATTCAGGAAGCATGAGTGCTCAACCAGAAAATGAGTGGGCCTATTCTAGGCCGCACCTGAAAACCCGTCGAGCCACCGCCGCCCAAAGGCTCCAGCGCCACGACAAAGGCTCACAGGCAAAACCCTGACGCACATCAGTCCGCAGAAAAACCATTTACGCGATCCTCCCGGTCTTTTTGCCTCTACGCTTGAAAAGCCTGAATCTGACATCGGAGTGTCCAGTGTTTGCCAATCTGTTGATCATCCTCGCCTCGTCCCTCGTGGTGATTGCCCTGTTTCGTCGCCTGCGCCTGCCGCCGGTTCTGGGTTATCTGTGCGTCGGACTGCTGGTCGGGCCGAGTGCCTTCGACTGGGTCAACGAAAGCGAACACCTGCCCGATGTGGCCGAACTGGGCGTGGTGTTTCTGTTGTTTTCACTGGGACTGGAGTTCTCCCTGTCGAAGATGATCGCCTTGCGCCAGGTGGTGTTCCGTCTCGGCAGTCAGCAGGTGCTGATCAGTACCGCACTGCTCGGTTTGTTGCTGATGCTGCTGGGCATGCCAATGACACCGGCGCTGTTGCTCGGCGCCGGGCTTTCGCTGTCATCAACGGCCATTGTGACAAAGGAATTGGGCAGTCTCGGCGAGGTGTTCAGCAGCCACGGACAGAATGCCGTTGGCGTGTTGCTGTTTCAGGACGTGGTCGCGGTATTGCTGCTGACATTGGTACCGGTATTTGCCGGTAGCAGCGCGCAAGCCTGGTACTGGGCGTTGCCCCTGACACTGGCAAAAACCGTGGTGCTGTTTGTCGGCCTGCTGTTGGCCAGTCGCTGGTTACTGCCGAGGCTGTTCCATGAAGTAGCCGCTTCACGCTCCGCAGAATTGTTCGTGCTGCTGGCGCTGGTGATTGTGTTGTTGACCGCATGGTTGACGCACCTGCTTGGCCTGTCCCCTGCCCTCGGTGCATTTCTGGCCGGCATGTTGCTCGGTGAAAGCCACTATCGGCACCAGATCGAGGCGGACATCCGACCGTTTCGCGACATCCTGCTCGGGGTGTTCTTCGTCAGCATCGGCATGCTCATCGACCTGCAACTGTTCGTCAGTCACAGCTTGTTGATCCTCGGGCTCACCGTCGGATTGATGGTGATCAAGGGCATCGTCGTGGCACTGCTGGTGAAGTGGCGCGGCAGTGACAGCGAAACGGCGTGGCGCAGCGGTCTGGCGTTGGCCCAGGGCGGTGAGTTCTGCTTTGCACTGATGGCGCAGATGCAGCAACACAGCATGATGCCCGAAGCGTTGGGCGATCTTCTGCTCGCCGCAACGTTCTGTTCGATGCTGCTGACGCCACTGCTATTGCGCGCGGCGCCCCGCATCGCGGCCGCCCTGCATCGCAAGCCCAATCAGGAAGCACAGATCGAGGAAATCAGCGCACTCAACGCCGACCTCAATCAGCACGTGGTGATTTGCGGCTACGGCCGCGTCGGTCAATCCATCGGGCGTTTCCTGCGCAACGCCAAGCAACCTTACATCGCGCTGGACAGTGACCCGGTCCGGGTACAGGAAGCCGCCAGCGGAGAAAGCGACGTGCATTACGGCGACTCGTCGCGCGGTGATCTGCTGACCGCCGTGGGCTTGCTGCGCGCCAGACTGCTGGTGGTTGCCGTGGATCAGAGCGACATTGCCCTGCGCATCCTCAAGGAAGCGCGTCGACTCAACGCCCACGTGCCGATCCTGGTACGCACCCGCGACGACAGCCAATGGGCCGAATTGAAAGCCGCCGGCGCCACCGAAGTGGTGCCGGAGCTATTGGAATCGAGTCTGATGCTCGCCTCCCACGCCTTGATCATGCTCGGCCTGCCGGCGCATCAGGTGCAGGAAAAAGTCGATCAGGTGCGCATCGACCGCTATCGCCTGCTTCACGGTTTTTATCCCGGCAGTGATGATGCCGAGACTTAATCCTGGCTCACCGCGCCGATCTTGTGCAGCGACAGGTCGGCGCCGTAATACTCTTGTTCCTGACTCAGGCGCAGCCCATGCAGCGCCTTGATCACGCCGTACACGACGAAGCCACCGATCAGCGCCACCGCGACGCCGAGTGCGGTACCGATCAATTGGCTGATCAGGCTGACGCCGCCAATCCCACCGAGCGCAGTCTGGCCGAAAATCCCGCAGGCAATCCCGCCCCATACACCGCACAAACCGTGCAACGGCCACACACCCAACACATCATCGATGCGCCATTTCACCTGCGCAGCGGTAAAGCACCAGACAAACAGCGCACCGGCAATCGCGCCAGTCACCAACGCGCCGACAGGATGCATCAGATCGGAGCCGGCACAGATGGCGACCAACCCGGCCAATGGGCCGTTGTGCAGAAACCCCGGGTCATTGCGCCCGACGAGCAGCGCGGCCATGGTGCCGCCGACCATCGCCATCAACGAGTTGACCGCCACCAGACCGCTGACGCCCTGCAGCGTCTGCGCGCTCATCACGTTGAAGCCGAACCAGCCGACGATCAGAATCCACGAACCCAGCGCCAGAAAAGGAATGCTCGACGGTGCGAACGCCACCAGACGACCGTCGCGGTAACGTCCATTGCGCGGCCCCAGCAACAGTACCGCCGCCAGCGCCAGCCAACCACCCATGGCGTGCACCACCACGGAACCGGCAAAATCATGGAAAGCGGCACCGAACTGCGCCGTCAGCCACGCTTGCAGACCGTAGTTGCCGTTCCAGATCATGCCTTCGAAAAACGGATAAATGAACGCGACGATCAGCGCCGTGGCACACAACTGAGGTACGAAACGCGCGCGCTCGGCGATGCCGCCGGAAATGATCGCCGGGATCGCGGCGGCAAAGGTCAGCAGGAAGAAAAACTTCACCAGTCCATACCCGTGATCGGCACTCAACACCGCCGCCGGCTGCATGAAGGTCACGCCGTAGGAGATCCAATAGCCTATAAAGAAATAGGCCAGAGTCGAGACGGCGAAATCGCTGAGAATCTTCGACAGCGCATTGACCTGGTTTTTCTGGCGGACCGTACCGACTTCCAGAAAGGCGAAACCGGCGTGCATCGCCAGCACCATCACCGCACCGATCAGAATGAACAAGGTATTGGAGCTGTGAACCAGAGTGTCCACAGCGCTTTGCAGATTTTCCATAAGCAGGCAGACCTAAAGGCGAAAAAGGCACCAAAGCGGTTCATGCGCACATTTCATGCACCAAGTTGCGACCGCACAGTCACCGATCCGCAGAGGTGGCGAACTGCTTTGGCGCACAAGGTCGATGTCCTGACACGAACCGGGCTTGTTTGAGATAAGGTTTCTCAAGGCGAGCGCCCGGCAACAGCGCACAGCGGTCGGGCGACGCACCACGACACAGCAAAAGTTGTACCAGTCATTTGTACTGAACCTTCGCGCAAGGCTCATACTCGAACGCTTCAGACGTCACTTACGGAGATCCACCCATGGCCAGCATCAAGGCAAAGACTGCTCAAGAAATCCTCATGAACGACTTCCAGACCCTGGTCGCCGACACCGAACGGTTGCTCGAGCACACCGCCACCCTGGCCGGCGATCAGGCTGATGAGCTGCGCGAGCAGATTCACGACAGCCTGCTGCGCGCCCGCGAAACCCTGAAACTGACCGAAGACACCCTGCGCGATCGCGGTCAGGCTGCGGTAACCGCCACTGAAGATTACGTGTCGGCCAACCCTTGGCAGTCCGTTGGTATTGCTGCCGGTGTCGGCTTCCTGATCGGCCTGTTGGCCACT